>JAAKFB010000001.1 GCA_011065235.1 Chlamydiota bacterium
CCTTTACGCTTAAGCTTAGGTATCCATTCTTTTTTCAGTCTCTCCATACATTGTTCATATTTATGTGTGATAATGTACGCCACTCTTCTCTTAAAATCCTTGTCAATCTCATCGATATGAATATCGTTGCAAATAACTTTTTTCTTTATTGGAGACAAGTCCAAAACCTCTTCACCATCTACTGCAAATTTCATTTTTTTCTCCTTAACAAATTAGAGCTCCTGTCAAACAAGTATATCTAAATCCATTTCCACCTTGAATATCAATATCTTTTGTTGACCCGGATACAGCTACATTTAAGTTCAATGTGTCAGCAGCATCCATATCAACGATTCTTGCAAATGAAAGATTTACACCTCCAGACTGAACTATTTGACCTGGATCAAACCTAACTGCTTGTTGGTTAGTGTTGTTAGACATATCTAGTTGAATCAAGTAATCAGTATAAGATGTAGTTAGTTGTGTAACAGAAACTGTTCCCGACATCATATATTTTCCCGTTACTGGTGCAGTAAATATTCCTGTTGATGCGTTAAAATCACTGTTTTGGTCCCATATTTCATTATCGAATAATATTAGGTATCCCGTTCCATCCCCCGTGGCTGACAATACGGTCGCACTTAAAGATACCGCAAAACAAGGCTGAGATGCATTCGTCATTTCTCCTGCATCTGAAACGAACATTGTGCTTAACTTAACACCTTTGGCTCCATCATCTCCAATTACCACAGAATTAGCAGTGATATTAGAGCCAGCAGTCACATCTCCAACAGTAGGAGCTTGAAATGTTGGTGCAACACCGGCTCCATTAGAAGTAAGTACCTCAGTAGCCGTTCCTACCGCTGTAGAAGCAACAGCATTTGCAGAATCTCCTACTAGAACACCAAATTCAGTTAGTGCACTTACTGTTACTGCCGAGGTTCCGTTTCCTGTTAGAACGCCTGTAAGTGTGGTAGCTCCTGTCCCACCATTAGCTACGAGTACCGGTGAATCAAGGTTAACGGTAACAACGGTAGTAGCTCCAGCAGTCGTTAGGCCAGTACCACCAAGAACGGACAAAGCATTTGCTGTTGCTGTTGCGGTCCCGCTATCGGTAGGGGCTGATGTTACGACTGCTACGGATTCAGCTGCTGTTAAGTGATAAAATTCGTTTGTTGTTCCGCCTTGGAGGGAAGATAAATTATTGTGATTGGTAACTAGAGCTCCCTGAAAAGAAGTATCATAAACGCTTTCTATAGATTCAACAGTGGCGGCACTTTCCTGGAAGACGAAACGACCCAAAAGAGTAGATTGAACTATAATTCTATCTGGAGCTGTGGCAGGAACTGCCTCGGCTTCCGCAGCTGCTTCAGAAGTATATTGGTTTCTTCCGTATTGCATGGTTACGCCACCATCTAGCTCTAAGTAAAACCAAAGAACAGCCCATCTATTATTAGAAATAGTCGCTAATACACCACTGTTATCATCATATTTAGTGTTAGGCCATTGAGTTGCCGAAGCAACTTCGGTAAAACCACCACTCCCATCTCTAAAGTAAATATCAAATGACCCGGAAGACGAGGTATCTAGAGCTGAAATAGAAAACTTAGTGATTCTATCCCAAAGAGCACCAGCAGAAAGGGTGAAATTTCTCGTTCCTGATTCCCCAAGTATGAGGCCTCCTGTTCTTGCGTCTCTAGCGTCCGGTAAAGTTTCAAACACTCTCTCAATCAGTTTGCCGACACCTTCAGATACTTTATGAGGAGCATTTTCAAAATGAAGAGTGGTAGCATCATTTACAACATTGCCTAGAGGAAACTCAGTATCTAAATTCCAAGAATATGAAGTTTTAACGACTACTTGAGGAGTACCGCTGTTGTATTCTATGCCCACATATCTAGCTGTATCTGTAGGAATAGCTGTGCCTGAGACGGCTGGCCAGTCAAACATGATTAATTCGGCAGTATCAGAGTTCGTAGCTCGAATCAATCCAGTCCCAGCAGCGACATCAAAAGTTTCACCTCCGGCATCTGAAATAACACCTCCAGATTCCTGACCTGCTGACCCTAATACGTTGATGGATTCCTGTAGCGTGGAAAAAGTCGATCCTGTGATGAAAGAAACTGCTGCTGTTCCCACATCTTCAAATGTAGGAGCTACAGCGCCGCCATTGCTTCGAAGAACTTTAGTTCCTGTTCCACCGTCTTGTCCTAATGCGTTATTTATTGCCATTAAACCACCGTAAAGTTACCCGAGGAGTCCAAAACGGCCCAATCGGTGTTTGCTGTTATACATACTAACTCAAGAGCTGCATATTGCTCAATTGCTGTGAGACTTCCTCCGACTCCGGTCGTGGTATCTGATGAAATGTAATGGATCGTCTGGCCTGCATTCTGAGCTATCTTGTATAGGCCGGCACCCTTTCCTATTACCTGAACTACCTCACCAATGGAAGCCGTTGCAGGGAGAGTTAGAGTGACTAACCCAGCATTGTTAGCAATGTAACCATTTTCAACGGCCATCGATTGGCTTGTTCCAGTTACTTCATTCCATGTGAACCCACCAGCTGACGATGTAATTGTAACCGTGGAACCAGTTGCTGATGTGGCGATTCCAGCCCCACCAGAAAAAGTAATTACTCCCGGGATAGTTGGGTTTGCAGTCCCAGAATCAGAATCAAATTCAATAGATGCAGTGCCAGTTCCTGGTCCTACAGTGTAGTCGAGCTCACCGGTGAATGGATTGTATTTATATGCCATTTTATCCCTTAGCTGTACGTTTTCTGTAAAACAGTTCCATATACCACCGTACCAGCTGAAGAGTAGGCAGTAAACGCAGTCGAATCGATTCCGGAAAGCTCAAATGTGGTTCCTACTAGACTTGCAACTGTGTAAATGTTAGATCCATCAAAATTTACTTCAGTCATTCCTGCAACCCCTTGAATGACGATTAAATCGCCATTGGCAAGTGTACCAGCTGACGACACTGTTACTGCGGCATCACTAGCTTGGGTGATATTTGTGATCGTTAAATCGCTTACTGTAGACCACACAAATTCATAGTCTGTTGATGCATTGCTGATATCATTTTCAGCCCATGTGAGGCTTGTGACGCTATTCAAGGAGTCATATTGAATTTTACGCAGTTGCCACTTAGGCTCGCTTACTGTTACCCCCGCAATCGCTCGACCTAGAAATATTGCGTTTCCTGAAGTATCGTTGATAGTCCGTAATGCGACTTCACTATCCTGTACAATCAACTCACGTCGATCACGTTCACCAAATTTGAAAGGTCGATTAGCTCTTTGTCTACTTACAACCATGATCTCTTCCTTGTGATAGATACATAGGCAGCACTAAGGCTGCCTATGTTCTGAGTTTTACTTTGACTTATCTTTTTTTTCATCTTTAGTTTTCTTGTTTTTTTCGTGATGTTCGTTGATCAATCTAACAATTTCATCCATGAACGCACCCACTACTTCGTAGGCTTCCCCCAATGGAGCACTTACAGGCATTGAGAATCTGTAAATTCTGTCTTCTTTCTCAACTTCAAGTACAATGTCATTTTTTGCTTTCATAAATAAGCCCTTTTTTTTCGGATCCTTATGCTTGGAACCCACATTTCCACGATACAATGTTAACCACTCCCGGTGAAGTCGCTCCATGAATCAAGTGGATGAATGGTACCACAACATCAGCACTATCGAAAGTATAAGTTGGAGCTGCAGTAGCTGCGCTTCCAGCTACTTCAAATGTTACAACTCCTGCCGAACTTACCAAAACTTTAAGAGTCTGAGCTGTTCCATCTCCACCCCAAGCATCAGTGGTATTTGTTGCAGTCTGTCCAGTGCTGTTCAGCTCATCTAAGATGACAACTTCTGTGGAAGATGTTGCTTGGTTAAGACCGATCGCACAATAATCCGTGTAATTGGCAAATGTTGCATTGTTAGCTTCTACTTTTCTAAATCCGATCATGTACGGATCCCCACCAGTCATATCTCCTACATACAACCTAACCTCTAAGAAGAAAGCCAGTGCTGTGTTAACGACGAATGCGGTTCTTGAGTTGGTTCTAGCAGCACCTAGGTTGTATTCAAAACCTTCTGTTGCTGTGAGATCTCCAGAAATCAGCATTCCATTAGCGTCCATGATAGGCTTGATGATTGATTGACCACCACCCAAGATGAACTGTTCCATCATGAAACCTTGTTGGCAACTTATGATATTCAGATCTCCTGTAGCTCCTGTTGGAGCAACACCTGTATTAAGGGCCGATCCTGAGGTAGGAGCCATTGAAAATGTGATGTCATCTCCACTGGCATCTAAGAATTCGGCATTAATCTCTTTAACAGTACCAGTGAAAGAGATATCTCCTGTACCAGCAAGTAGAGACAATGAAGCGACTCCGTTTGAGGTCCCGATCGTTACAACGTTGGCCACAGCCCCGTCAGCAATATTTACTGCTTTTGCCGAAGTAGCACCACCAGCGATATTGACTGTTGTCGCACCTTCACCAGATCCAATTTGGACAATATTCGTGCCTGAGGAATCGCCTAGGGTCATTGTTCCAGTCTGAGCGGTTCCACCAATTGTTATTGTTCCACTAGTTGTTGAAGCACCGACAGTGTAAGTGGATGTTGCTGCACCATTAAGAGTGTAGTTGCCTGTTCCAACCAAAAGGTCAAGTGACGATGCAGCATTTGATGAACCGATCGTGACCACATTATCAATAGCTCCTGAACCAATATTAACAGCATTTGCTCCCGTTCCTCCTGTTGCGATGTTTACAGTTGTAGCCCCAGTACCAATACCTAAGTTTAGGTTCATTGTTCCGGAACTTGTACCAATCACTAGGTTTCCTGTTTGAGCAGTTCCTCCGATTGTGATTGTTCCTGATGTTGCACTTGCTCCAACTGTATATGTGGTGGTTGCAGCTCCGTCTAGAGTGAAGTTACCTGTTCCAGCCAATAGGTCAAGTGAAGCGGCTGCTGAAGCACTCCCGATCGTGACAAGATTAGCTACCGCACCATCTGCAATATTTACTACTTTAGCGTTGGTGGCTCCTCCAGCTATATTAACAGTAGTTGCGCCTTCACCAGACCCAATCTGTACGATATTTGTTCCCGAAGAGTCTCCTAGGGTCATGGTCCCTGTTTGTGCTGTTCCGCCGATCGAAATGGTACCTGAGGTAAGAGTTGTCCCAACTGTCATCGTTGTTGTAGCAGCACCATCTAAAGTAAAATTCCCTGTTCCAGCTAGAAGATCAAGAGAAGCAGCACCAGTTATGCTACCGATCGTGACGGTGTGCGCAGCAGCTGAATCAGCAATGCCAACGGCTCTGGCTGTTGTTCCGACACCAAGGTTTACTGCATCTCCTGAGTTGTCTGAACCCAAGTTAAGAGCTGCCCCAGCTGTTTCAATTGTTGCGCTGGCACTAGCTGTTAGAAGACCTGTGAAGGTGACGGCGCCCATTGTCAATCCACCATTTGAATCAACAGCAAATTGTTCTACATCAGCGCTGTCTGTAACAGAAAGTTTGTTAGATCCAGCAGCATCACCAAGTTTTATGACAACATCTTGTCCAGATGGAGCCGTTATATCCACATCAACACCGCCAGCAGCTGTGTAAAGAGGGCACGTTACTGAGGTGGCCACAGTGATCGCAGCATCAAGGTTGAAGGTAATGACATTTGTCGCTCCAGCAGTCGTTATGTTCGTTCCACCAGTCATGACAATGTTGCCAGATGAAGGTGATCGATTTCCTCCGCTATCACCTGAAATAGTATCAACATCAGATGCGCCAGGTGCCATTGCGTTCCAAGTAGCGGAACCTGATGCTTTTTTTGCTAAAATGTACGAAAGGCCGTTGGTAGTGTCTAACCAAACTTGACCTAAAGGAAATTTGATGTCAGTTGATGCCGGGGCAGCAGCTGCCTTAATAGGAAGTGGTAGAATTTCTACGATTCCTGTAGGAAATGAATAGGCTGATTCAAGATTTGCCATTGATGGGTGCTCCTAAAATATATCCTCTAGTGAATCCTAAAGTGGTTCTGATCCGCTAGAAGTAGTTCATATATTTTCTGGCAATCTCGCAGACTGCCTCTTATCCGAGAAATTCAGAAAGAACTCTCGGGATGTATCCCTACGATCATTCTATACCATAGAGATTTTTTTATCTTGTGCTATGAAGAATTCTTTTCCTCTTCTTTCAAGATTGCTTCAAAATCTTCCATATCCATCCCAGACAGCTTGATAGCAGCCTCAGCATCAATGGAGGAGACATAATTTAAGATTTGATCGTAGACTTTTTTTGCGATTGCCGGTTTGTTTCTTTTTACTCCGTTGAGAAATCGTCTTGATAGATTTTTCATCTTAGGATTAACAATCATTTCACGTGCAAGAATTCTTGCTCCTAATGGTCCAAGAAGTTTTTTTAACAGGGGGTAATTTCCAGTAGTGATACCCGATATCAGCATTCCTTTCTCGCCCTTTGTGATGAATTTTTCGATCATATCAGGTCCCATTCTTTCAGCAAGTTTGGAAAAGTTTCCATATAGCTTATTGGTAGTGATGAAATCGGCTCCTAATTCAGGTGATAACTCTCTTAAAGCATCTCCAAGAGGACCTTTTAATCTCCCTAATCCAGCTTCTCCTTTATTTATATAATAATTTAACTTTTGCCAGAAATTCATTATATTTTTCCCGGTCATCTCTGTAGCTAAAAAATCGTTAAAGTCTTGTTGAACTCTCATTCTAGTTTCAGCAGGCATTTCTGATAATTCAGTTGAGATCTTATTGATCAATTTTGATTGTTGAACTCCACTCATTGGCTTTTGTGCCTCAGGTGAGGCTTTTAGGACATCCCAGACTTTTCCAAGGGCTTGATATGCCTTATCAAATAACCTAGATGCTCTTGATCCTTTTGACGCAATATCTGCAGCAAAATCTTGGATCATACTTTCGTCTCTGATCATCAAATTTAATTGCTCTTCAGGAATTCCTTTTTCTCGAGCAAACGTCTTTAAGGCTTCTTCCTCAACAGCTTTCTCAGTTTTGAAAAGCTTAGTAGGGATTTTTTCTACGTTTGCAAGACCAACTTTTTCAATGACCTTTTTCATAAGGGGGCTTGATTCTTCGAGACGCTTTGGAATGCCGGTTGCTCTAAGTCCTACTTTAGCAAGTGAAGGACCTGCTAAACCCACCATTTCGGCTATATTTTGTGCTGTTTCCCCACCGCCAAGCTCTTTCACAGTTTGTCCGGCAGCTCCTGCTGATAAAGATTGAACAGCCGCTTGAGCAGGTTTTCCACCTGGAAAAGCCATTATCGTAGGAAATATTTCACCTCCTGTTTCTGTCAAACCGCTTAAAAAATCTTGTTCTACAGGTAAATATTCGTCTAATAGCATTTGCCTCGTGTCGGCTTCCTCTTCCTCCGCTTCTTCTCCTATTTGAAGGGGACTCATCGTCCTTCCAAGAGCATGAACACCTTTTAGCAATCCTCTAGCACCTGCAGTAGGGATAGATTGGTACCACGGTATTGCAGGAGGACCCTCGGGTAATCCTGTTGCCCATTCAGCATATTCTAATTCTTCTTCTGTAGGATCAAACTTAGAATTTGCCATTTTTTACTCTCCTTCATCTTTATATCGCGTCCATCTCTTAATGTTCTCCACTTGAGAAATCGAATACCCAAGTTTTTTAGCATTACGAACAGCTTTACTCATGTCACCCTTGTATTTATGAACGAGTGCACCCAACGTATTTTTTGTAAGTTGTGTTCCAGGAGTAACTTTATCCCCAGCATGGTCTAGAATCCATTTATCGCCTTTTTCTTCTTCATACAACTCACGTGTTTTGTAGGAAGTCTCAGTCAGAATATTTCTGTGAATATTTTCTGTAGCTTCGTAGGCTCTATCTTCGATGTCATTTCGTTCGTAACCAAAATCTATCATATCTTGTTTGGCTATCCGTTGATATGCCTCGGTATATGCCTTGTCAAGAGCAAGTTCACCTGCAAGCATCGCATTTTTTGTTAATGCTGAATATAGAGGGTCTCCAACTTCAGATGCAAGAGATGCGATTCTTTGTTCCAACCATTGATTTTGCGCTTTGGCAGAAACTTTTTCCATATTCCCAAAGAAAAAAGTCTTTCCAGATTGGCTAAGCATAGTACCTGCAGAGTTCATTAATTCAGGAAGATCTAATTTTTTTGATACATTAGCCCAGGATATAGGTCCTGTTTCTCCTGATTCAATAGCTATTTTTGACGTCATCAATGCACTTTCTTTACCTCTAAGAGATCTTCTCAACGCATTAAATTCATCTCTAGATTTTTGTGCGCCTTTGGCATGGAAAGTTCTATCAGCTGCGAAACGAGAGTGGTCTAATTTTCTTTTTTCTAATTCTGCCGCACCTCCTCTCCTAATTCTTTCTGTAGGAGCTGCTTGTGTTGCCACTAATTGGTCTTCGGTCATATCGCCAAATATACTTTTTTGTGGAGCAATCTGAGGTTGAGCTACAGGCTCTTGAGGCTGTTGAGCTTGCTGTTGGGGTTGTGGTTCAAGAAATTGTGGTACATCTGGTTGTTGTTCGGGCTGAAGAAATTGAGGCAGACCTTGTTGTTGAGTGGGAGATTGAAGAAATTGTGGTAGATCTCGTTGTATTTGAGGTTGTTCGAATTGAGGTTGTTCACCACTTGGAGGAGGAACCGCAGGTGCTCCAGGAGATGCACCTTGAGGAATACCCATACCCTGCATATATTCCTTTTCACGTTGAGATTCTAAGGATGATTTCATTTGAGATTCCATGAAAGAGTGTTCGGCCTTCACATAGTCAAGAGGTACTCCAGCTTCAATAGCTTTATTCAACGCTGATACCACTTGAATGGAAGAAGGATTTGGGCCCAATGAAGCTATTGTCTCCTTGAGAATTGATCCATATTTTTGAGTTTGCTCAAATTGAAGACGACTCTTTTTTTTAAGATCTTCCTCTTCTTCCCCTCTTATTTTTTGCCGTAGATCTTCTTTTTGCTGTGTCTGCACTCGTTGTCCAAGAGCTGTTGAGAGCGCTGAACCAGCTCCCGTGATTCCTTCCGCTAATCCTGAAAGATCTCGTGTAACTAATACCATTATCTTGCCTCCAGCATCTCAACTTTTTTGTTGAGGTCCTTGATCGAATTAATCATGATGCCCATCAAACCATAGAGATCGACGGCTTTGATTCCTGAAATTTCTGTTTGGATTTCTTCAGGAACTTTCTCAGCGATGACACCTACTTTATCCTTCAATCCTCCCACTTGTTCGATAAAATCGTACATCTTGACATCGAGATTTTTGAGTGTCTCTAATCCTGTTTTGTATTCTCGGATGTTTTCTTTGACATGTTCAGAAGACATCGCTGTAGTTATACCAAGTTGGGCGAGAATTTGCATAAGAGGACCCATTATTCCCTGTTGTTCTTGTATATGAGGTTCAAATGTTCTCTGGTTAGAAAGTCCTCCTAGACCTGAAAGAGCAGAAATTCTATTTGATTGACCTTGTTGGTAGAAGTTAGCTTCTTGAGCGCCAAGGGACGTTGTAAGGTCTGTAGCGCTTTGAGCTAGGGCTTGGTTCAATGCTGAAGAAGACCCTGCATTCTCATCGACATAACGCTGCTGAATGGCAGGTAATACACGTTGCTCATATTGCTGCATTGCAGGATCTACAACTGATCGTTGAAACAAATCTTGACTAGGTGGCTGAAGTAGATCGCTGTAGGCTTGACCCGCTTGTTCGCCCAGGCCCGGAAGACCTAGACCCTGTAAGAACTGTTGTTGTTCCGGAGATAACAGGCCGATGTCTTTTTGTCTCGTCGTCCCTCCGGTTAGAGTCCTTTGACCCTGCTTCGTTGCTGCCAATCCTGCCACTGGCCCCCCCAATGCTGTCGCTAGTCCTGCCTTTCCCATTTTCTTCCTCCGTATATTCCATTAAAACATGTTTGGATCTCTTGAATCCATATCTTTCTTGATGCTTAGGATATTTCGATATCCATAAAACTTTGTTGAGATTTCCTTTTTTTCGAAACTCCCCGATAAATTTTGCTAACTTCTCAACTGCCTTATTTTTGAACCAATATTCATTGTCCAAGGAATAGGTGTGAATGCAAATATCTTTCGAGAGAGGATCGACTGTAAACCATACGAATCCCTTAGTCAAATTCTCTTCATTTGCCAACACATAGAGATGGTTGTAAGGATTCAGTTGTACGCCATTTTCGTACGACTGAACACATGCCACTTCTTGAAATTTGTAGAAATCGTCTACTTCAAAAGATCTATCTCTTATCTGCTCAACAAGATATTTGGGGATGTGAACAGGAGTGAAAACGCGTATCCATTTCAGATTATCAAATTTCTTTTCATCACTCATCTTGCTGTCCTATATATCTGATATGCCCAATCAATTGACCACTTCCAACAACTGCCTGCCTAGCTGTTGTGAATGCACTTCCTACATTCCAAAACTCAGCTCTAAAGGTGTTTGAGATGCCATTAACGACGATCCCCGTTCCACCGGTGTATGTTAGTGCTGATGATTGAACCACCCCAACAAAAGGCTTCTGATTTGCGAGAGCAACCTTGTAAGGTAGTTCAATAAAAAGATTCCCTGATGCTCCTCCAGTAGCTGACCATTGAATGTCAAACCATACATCGACTATAATGCCTTGTCTAAGGACCCAACCTGTATTATGAGTGTAAGTGAATGATCCCGATGTGGTCGTTCCCTTAAGGAGTGGTGTCCATAGATCGCTATCTACACCAAAATCAGCTCTAATTGTTCCATTTACAGCTTCGGCAATCATCTCATACATACGCTGTAAGCTGAAATTCAACTCACGCATGTAGTCATCCATATCTTTTGGTTCACCTGATTTGATGTAATCGGAATGCAAAGGGAGAATGATGTTAGAGGGTAACGTCAATTGATTGTCCTCTTACCACGGGCTTTGAATGAAGGCTTGAAAGCCTCAATTCTTAACGGTTGATTAGAGCCTTCATTGGATATTTTCATCGTATGTTGAAATCCAATCCCTCCAGCAATGATTCTCTTCCAGGATATCGTTCTGTAAAATTTCTTTCTGACAACCTGTCCACCAGTTGTGTATGTAGAGAATAGGGAACCATCTATACCGTCTAGGGAAAAATTGTTCGCATCAACCAGGGTGATAGTGTACTCACCGTTAATACCAATCTTACCCTGAACACCATAGATGTATATGATGTCACCTGTTGATAATCCATGGTTGGACGCTTCTACAACTGCCGGGTTTGCGTCTGAGATATTTGCAACAGATGCCACATAGTCCAAGGGAGGTAAAATATCACTTTGGCGTGTGACATACGGAGCAGTATCAGAGTCTTTGAAAAATTGAACAGTAATTCGGGTAGTTGATTCGGTCTGGACAAGAAGATCAACGTAATTGAGTTGACACTCCTTACCCTCCTTCTGAAATGGGTTCCAGGCATTAGTCGTAAGATTACACGAAATATCGGTTTCATTATCTGTCCCTGTTGTTTGCAATGTATGGACTACACCACCTGTTGTTCCACCAACGAAAACCTCTGCATCGTCTTGCCAAAAATAGGATTGTAGTGTCTCTTCATTCATGTCCGATAGCTTAAAATCCAGTCCATTTTCAGCAGTAAAATCACTAAGTTTGTAGTCATATCCTTGGTTGGCTAATCCTAGAACATTCATTGCGATGTCATACTGAGAATATGCGGAAGATTCATCATCAAAAATTAGAGCTTTAGTGCTTTCCGTGGATCCTGAGGGAGGATAGAGAGTCCAAAATCTTTGGTTATTGAAGTCTCTCGCGCAAAATACTTTTTGGAAGTTGGTAGTGTCCACTTCATCAGATGTGAAGTCATGAATTCTCTCGTCGATTCTTCTTGTTTCAACGCCGTCGGTTGCTGTTATTCCTCTGACACCAAAGCCAACGATATATCGATCGAATTGGGATGTTGCCATCTTGCCATCACAGGCCCTAAAATCATTAATTTTATCCCACCTAAATGGTTTTGCCGGATCGCCGGTATTAGGTCGTAAAGTCCATACTGAGTTCGTAAAAAACACGATGATAATATCCTGAAGTGGTCGAGCAGATATTATTTGTTGACCAGTAGGAGCATCGACGAAACCACCTTGTCCAGGTATTACATCATTCCAAATTGAAGGGCTTTGGACTTGGCTAAACCTCGCCCGTTGAGGGAAGGTTTTTGTCGATGCAGTGGCTGAGTCAAATTCAAATGTGTGCAGAACAACTAGTCGTTGTCGGATTGAAAATATTAGCTTTGATCCGTAGAGAGTTCGCGTAGAGCTAAGTGTGGGTCGAAATCCTGTCGTTATTGTTGTGGAAACTAATGGATCGTAAAAACGTATCCCGTCAAGACTTACATTATCGAAAGCCTTTCCATTAGTGAAATACATACGGTTGGTTCCGCCAGTACTTTGCCAATTCTCAGTCCATATATAATCAGTGTCACTACCACTCATGATATCGGCTGTATCTAAAGGGTCAAACCTGTCCGATATTCTGTTATAGAAAGCTGCTCGCTTAGTGTCGAAAGCCAGAAATGTTTTGGATCCGTCAGAGGCATAATATATATGCAAACCCATCATTCTGTTTGCATCAAATAGAGCTACCCGTCCACCTGTTGTATATGAAGTGAATGCCGAAGTATTTTCACCTGAAAGTTCAAGAGTATTTGGTGCAACATTAGCTGCCGTAAAGGTACGATTGTTGAGTTCTGTCATTCCTCCAACATTGGTAATCAATACTTTCTGACCATTTGTGATTCCATGTCCGTTAGCTGTAACTACTCCAGGATTTGCTTCAGTTATAGCTGTGATCGTTGTAGCAGGATTGTGAACCATGAATCCGAATAGGCGAAATCCACCACGTTTTTCAATAAATCCGTGATGAACATGGAAGTTGTTTAGCTCTTCAAATGAATCGATAGGCGCGAGCCATGGCGAAACGTCAGTGTCTATGCCTGTTTTAAATGGTGCAATTAAGACAGGTTGGGTCATCAACGACCACCGATGACGATGAAGTCAAATATCTCAGCTTGGAAATCACCAGATCCTGTTCCTGATTGGTCTGTACGTCTTATTGTAACCTTGAACGATCCAGGTAATTTGCTTTTAAAGTTACATACCCTTTGATGATTTTCACCATTTTGGTTCGCTGTAAGAAGAACTTGATAATTCGTATTTGCCATCGCATTCGTGAAAGTAACGGTAACTTGACCTGAATTCGCTCCTGTAAGCCCAGTCGTGCAGTTGAAAAGACCAGATCCAACACCTGTTTTTGATACTGTCCCTTTGGCTGTTACCATGTTGGCCTGGGTGTAGGTTAGGGTAGAACCAAATGCTAAGGATTTCACCTTAAATGGGACAGCTGTGCTCCCTATGCTTCCTCCAGATGTTAGCTGGAGAATGGTCCCAGCGCCTGTTCTCATGAATGTTTCTGCTGCTGCACTGGCTGTTTTTACATAGAATATTGTACTTCCCGCGATTGTAGCAGGATCATTTGATGCAGGTAAATCGGTTCGATTTTGTAGGTTTAATGCATGTGGCTTGAACGTTGAATCGCCAGATTCAATTGCTGCCCAGTTAGGTCGTATCACAACACCTAGGTCTCGTATAAGTGTTGTATCTGCTGGTTCTCCTACTACAAATGCCATTTTTTATGCTCCTAAAAGTTCGGTTGTGCTCTTGTGTTAAGAAGATTCTGATTGGTCCTCTTAAGCACGTATGCAAGCTGTTCTTTGTATAATATCGTGATTTCTTGGTAAGCGTCCATCTCACCATTATCAGCTACAATATCCCTTGATGCTCCATATGCAATACATGGGCCCCATTGATCCAAATCGGGTCTATCCGTGGCATTTGTCAAGGCTGAGACTACCGAATATGCTTGAGCTCTAAAGCGATAGGCGGTGTCTGGTGTTGGGAAAAACTGAAACTGATTGTTGTACATCAAAACAGCTATAGGTCTTCCTACTGACATCTTGACAAATGAAAGTGTTATGTCTTGACCGTTAGCCGGTGCAGTAAAGAAAGAGACAGCGATAGCACCTGTGTTATAATTGACTGTACCGGTCCCCCCTAGGTCTCCTGTGATGTTTTGTGTTGTCGTCGACCATGTTTTATTTGTGTCTTCAAACGTCTCTGTTTCGTCAGTTATAACCAACGAATCAGGCATGATTGGTGGCGATGCAAGAGTTGTAGAGAATGAAACTGTCGATCCATCTCCAGTCCAAGGAATTTGTCTTTGGATAGTCAAAGGATTTTGATCAAAAAATGCTGCAGAGCTTTGGTACCACAACATTTCAAGCTCGTCGATAGTAGCTGGGGGTTCAATGTTTGTGAATGTATCCTCAGGAAGATCATACCATGTGGTATTTTCGCTAGTCAGGAATTCATAGTACGTTAGCTTCCTGTCAAGTTTGAGTTCTGCAGGAAAGGTGAGCTGATAATATCTGTTGATATACTGATCTAAGATGACATTTGACATCTCACCATCAGTAAGTCTACCAGTCACTTGCCTAACTTTCGTTCGAATGTCTGCTAACGTATATGTTGCCATTATTTACCTCAAGCAAATGATTGACTCATTCTGAATCGTGGTTTCGTTCCAACTTGTTTTTTTGTCATGCTTCCTTTTCCATCTGGTCGCCATTCCCAGATAGGTGTTGTCCTAGATTCTAGGTGACGTGCAAGAAATCGAGGAACCATGTATTTTGTACTTTGGAAGAGGGTAAATGTATGCTGATTGTTAGTATCCCCATAGACAAATCGCTGACAAAGTCCAGGCTCTTCAAGATTGTAGAATTCATATTCTAAGACCTCTCTAAGGAACTTTTCTTCTTTCTCACTTTCCGGTTGTTTTCCAACAATTGGAAGGGACTCCAGTTTTTTCAAATCTAATTCTTTGTGTTTCAACTCACTCATATTTTCTCCTTGTAAAAGAGAGGGGAAGGGCTTTGAATTTTAAACTTGAGGCTTTCACGCTTAAACCTTCCCCTCTCAACATAATTTACACTACAGATTCTTCTCCGTAGCAAATTGCAGTCATAACAGCACTGTTCGCTCCTACAGCACCTGTACCAAGCGTGAGTCCACGAATAGCAAGGTTTTCAAGAACTATAGCTGCACCAGTAGTATCTGTAACACGTGTTACAACACCACCAGAGACCCAAACACTATACGCGGTAACGGTAGTGTTTTCGACCAAAGTGATGGTTGTAGCGGTTAAAGATGCTATGACGAATGTATTGTTCAGGCTTAGTGTGCCTGTCAAATCATCCGCCACGTCGGCCACTTTAATAGTGTCTCCAGCTGCAAAGCCAAACGTAGCAGTGTCGTTCACTGTGATTACGCCCGGATTAGCATTCGTAAAGGCACTTATGGTTGCTCCATAAGCTGAACTTTGTGCTAGTGGTGTAACACCGTTAGTTGTGGTGAATGCCAAGGTACCCAACGTAAAATACGATGCGTCAGCCATGTTAGCCATCCACTCAAAACGGTTTGGTGTTGTCGTGTCCCAGATCTCAATCTTAGCTGTTGTGAAACCTACATCTAGGTTCCTAGCTACGGCAGAGCTGGCATTTGTCCACGAAAATCTTTTGATTTGCGCCATGATCTACCTCCTTAAGAATGGGTTGCCATTAGGTTTAACATAAATGCATCGTTGAGAATTCGGCTAACGAAGGGATGTTGCCAACCCACCGACCCTCTTTGATGTAATGGATCTGCAGCTCCAGCAGATCCAAGCGGTTCGATATAGAAATCGCCACTTTCACTGCCGAGGTGAACCACGGCATAGGCTTCTTTTCCAATGATGAAGTTGTTGTATACAGCTGTTGCAGCGCTTGAAACGCTACCCACAGAAGTGTACAACCATCTCACGTTGGAAGTAGAACCCCATTCATTATCAAGAACTCTAGAGTTATTAGGATAGTTAGCAGAACTAAGGAAGTTAGCAACTGCTTCTAAATCATCTAATAAATCTGTGTCCAGATATGCGAAGAAACTCGGCCGAACTGGAGCGGTGCCGAAGGCATCCCTGCCTTCTATGACATCAGAAATCATCTCTGCATCGTTTCCGAGAAGAGTTTTGATCGCCGAATCGATATCAGCTTTTGTGAGTTCTGTTGGAGTGTTACCGTTAGTACCATTGGCACATTGCAAGACTGAGCTTGTAGAGGCCAATACGTCACGTGTAACTTCATCCATCGTTTGAGCCAAGTTCTGAGCTAGAAGACGTGCAGACTCATTGAGAACGCGATCTTCAACTGTCAATTCAACTTGGTTAGTGATGGTTACAAAGTTCCCGTAGAAATCTACGCGAGCTTTGATATCCGTAGCTGATAATGGTGCTCCAGGAGGAGTGATACCATCAACCAACGGAATAGGCACGGTACTCAAACGTGAATACCTACGAAAAACAATAGTGTCGCCCATCTTTTCGGGAAGTACTCTCTTCTGCGCAAAACGAGTGTGCACAAGAGCAGGGTATGCCGTCATCAGCAAAAGCCTGTCGTAGTACTCCCTAACAGCTGGAGGCAACACGGCGACTGTTGTAATAGCCATATTTTATCTCCTTAAAATGAACCCATGTTGCGATTGACTAGAGATTTAAAATCAGTCTCATTCATCTCTTTGTAGCGCTTAGCTGTGTTCATAGGTGCGGTTGATCCAACACTTGAAAGAGATCCTGCTTTTTGAGAATTTTGCATGATTCTTTCGGCGTCTTGGTTCTTCTTCCCTGTCTTCATATCAGACTTATATGTGTCTGAATTTTTAGCTAAGTAGTACGCGAGATCATAGTCCTGACTCTGCTCTAGAGTGGATCTTAACTTTGGGTTCTGTTTCAAAACTTCAGGTAAATACTTTTGAACTACGTCTTGGTAATCTGGATGTTTTTGCACCATCTTCATCTCTTCAATGGAGCTCTGATATTGATTGTTCATCTTCTTGAGGAACTTTTTAGCTTCCCCAACTGTCAAAACATCATCATCAGCCATTGCATCCATCTCATCAGTCGGCTTTTGCTGCTGTTGAGATGTTTGTTGAGCTTGCATCAGGGCAATATGATCTTTGATCACCCGTAGTTCATCTTGTAAATTCTGGCGTTGTGTACGTTCGGATTGAAGCGCATCAAGAGGTACCATTTGGGCTTCTTTTTGCTCTTCACCGGTGTGCAAATCATCCGTTACAGAATCTACAGGAGCGGCGGCCTCCATGACTTGTGCGCCCGAATCTTGTGGTTCTTCACTCATTGTGTGGCTCCTCAATTTAACGCCCGATGACCTTCTTGTGGTTCTGGTCAGTCGGCGGCACTATTGTGTTATGTAAGCACCAGGTATTGTAGTTGTCTCGGTGACAACTTCATTACATGGCTCAGCCCCCAAGCCTTGTAGGGCATCAAAGTCAAACGGCCTCTGAGGCATATTGACTTCCCACTTGATTTCTCCAGTGGAATTCGAAACTTCACCTACAATCATTCCAACTTGTGGAGTGGGTTTGGTGAAGTAAGGCTTGATGTGTTTAATCAGAGTGGGCTTCCCATCAACCGTTACCTTCGCAGGTTTCGCGAATAAGACAATCCAATAAGGTTCTGTAAGACCCTTGTTGGCGCTCACAATCTCTTGTATAAGCTTATCGTCATCCTCGATGATAGCGTCGCGGGTTTCCCCAGTCTCTTGACTCATCACAACTCCTTAATATTTATAGTCGTATGCTTGTTTGGGATAGCCTTTACCTTCATGGAAAGGTTTGATCTCCTTAAAGCCATATCCAACCATTAGACCTACTTTACTGGGACTTTTGTCATGTCCCATCACTTTGCCGGATCCTGCCATCCCTTTTTCCATATACTTTTCATTTGCATAATTGGATTCAGATTTAGCCATTCCTCGGCTTTCATTTCGACGAGCTTTGTAGGATTGATCCATGTACTTATCAGCTCCATTTTTCATTCCTAAACGCTCATCCATGCGGTCGTTATAGCCCTGTTTGTGCGCCATTTAGTACCTCCGTGGATTGTTGTTGAAATTCCGGTGTTCCTTGTGGAACAACGGGTTGTTGCTGCGGTTGACCAATTTCTTGACCAATTGCAGAAATTTGTACATCTTCAGCTTTTATTTGATTCTCTCTAACTCGATTCATATCTTCCATTGATCGGATAATGGCGAGATATTTCACTATCCTTTCGTCGTCCATCGATTCAAGTTCTTTCATAGCTTTAATGCGACTCAAAGCAGCATCTGATCGATCTGCAACGGCCTTAGCTGCACGCTCATCTTCAAGCCCCATATTGGCTACAGCACGCGTATATCTCTCTTTAGATAGTGCGATGTCAGAAATTGCTTTCGCTTGAGACATTTCACCTTGAGATTGGAGAACTTTCGCTTGTATTTGTTGCTGTTCCTGCGCTTGCTGGGCCTGCTGCTGCTCCATTTGAGCGATCTGCTCAATATATTTGGTTTTACCTTGAATAGGTGCAGCTTCAGCGAGCATTTCACCTGTAACAGGAGCACCAAGCTGCTTGAGGTCCACCAACTGACGAAAGTACATCTGTTTCTGGGTCTCTGTTAACATTCCTTCTTGAACTGACACGTCATATTTGGTAAATTCTCTGTCGTAAAACTCTGCTGTAGGTTCCTCATTGATGATTCGTTTGATTTTCTCGGGAGTCCACTGCTGAATTAGCTTGAGAACTTTCTGGGAGAGTTGTTTTTGTGCGAATCTTAAGTTGTCAAATACATCCTGGATATTTACGATCGCAGCCCCCTGTCTCATCATCATCATCACACCAGATTCATTACCTGAATCAGCAATACCAAACGCAGCGTCGTTAATACCAGCGATCTCAGTCATATCTTTATCAAAGAGTTCTTGGAGTTGGAACATGGAAGGAGGGATTTGAGCAGGAGGTATTTTCTCAATTGCTCCAGGTGGCGCATCTTCTCGTCTCCAAATTACTTTACCCTGACTTGTCTGAAAGAGTGATCTAGGATTGACGACGCTATTCTCGTTGGCTATCCATCCAGAATTAATTTGGGAATCCAAGACATCAATCATTTGGGATCTTCTACGATTTGCTTCACGTTGTGGGTCGCGCATGCAACGAATTAACGATTGAAGCTTTAGGCCCCACTGATCGGATTCAGGTTCCCATATGCTGGTAAAAGGGACGAAAGGATATTCATTCAAACCGTACGGATCCTCGTCGGTTTTCATGACAACATCGTTAACAATCACATGGCGTACAATGTATCGTTGAGGTCGTTCCACAATCTTTAGATTTTCATGCATCGAAAGAAGAAGTTTTTGACGATCCTTAGGGACATCAAAGTCAGTGAAATCACCTGTTTCCATATCCACTAGAACAGGAACGTTTCGCCATTTCTGTAGGAAGAACTCATTGTAAGCCATGAGATCTTGACCGTTAGGTTGTCGTTGGTACGGAAGCCATGTAAACTTTTCGTCTCTAGCCCATCCTGCTCTATAGATGTCATGGATCTCATCCTCCATACCTGGAAGGAGAGAAGCCACTTGGTCAGGGCCTAAGTATTTTCTTCGCATAAGGAAATCGCAGTCGGACCAATCGAGCTTTGTGAAATAGGGATCTACAATGAAACCGTTGTAGGGATCTCTTCCAAATTTGATGTCTCCATTGATAGGATCATCTCGGTAATCCATCCAAACGGAACAGAGATTCCAACCAGTTTTGATTGCTCCACCAAAACAGTCAGAGATTGTGCGATATCCATCCCCGTAATTCATTACATGCATGAGAAGCTGGGAGAGCTGATCAGCTGTTTTTTGATCGGAGTTTTCTACTGGAAGGACTATAGAAGAAAGACGATGTTTCCGCTGATATCCCGTGATCATGTTGATATTGCGTCTTACGCGGTTGAATACAAACGCATTCCTTCCCTCTTGGAAGAGCTGCCTTTTTTCTTGCTCGTCCCACTGATCCCCCAAGTAAAATCTAAGGTCTCTCTCAGCTTCAGGAAAAAATTGGTCCCACGCATAGTACGCATCGGTGTACAATTCGCTAAAGTCCTGGAGTATCGACTGATCAGTTGACATTAAACCAAACCTCCTATAAGCTTATTACACCCATATGGAGGAGTAAGCTTATGAAACCACTTATCGATATGACCAACCAGACCTACGGTAGTTGGAAAGTTTTGAAAAGAGGACCAAATACTAAACAAGGTCAAGCGCAATGGATTTGTGAATGTCAGGGATGCTTTGAACTTAAAATAGTCAAGGGGTCGCATCTTAGAGATGGAAGAAGTACCAAATGCAAAGACTGCCACAACAAATCTTTTAACAGAAGACATGGAATGTACAGATCCAATGTTTATGGAATTTGGGAGGAAATGATTCAACGATGCAGTAATTCTAATAATCAAAACTTCAAAAAATATGGAGGACGAGGAATCAAAGTTTGTGAATCTTGGAAAGATGATTTTCTTAATTTTTGGGGAGACATGGGAAACAAGCCTGAAGGAATGAGTTTGGATCGAATCGACAACGACGGAAACTACTCCAAATCCAACTGTCGTTGGGCAGACAGATTGACTCAATCTCAAAACACTAGAAGATCTCACCTTCCTGGAAATATTTACGGCGATTGGAGACTTCTTGAAAACACTCCGTACAGCAAGAAATCTACCTTTGAATGTGTAAGATGCGGACGCAAAAGAACAGACGAGACGTTCTATGTCACTTCGAAGAAAGCGGCATGCTGTAAATGTACCTAATATTTCTGACAATGTGGTCCTTGCTTGTGCTGAAGCCTCGATGTGGTTCTAGGCTACTTCTAATTCTACACTACACGTTCTTTGTAGTAAATTCAAATTTAAATGTTCACTCTCCACGATCTTTCCATCGATTCTGCATCCTCTTCTAACATTTTCTTTCCGCTTTTCTCAAAGAAGTGCGAAAAACATGCATAACGAAGCGCGTCAAGCCCATGATCGTTCATCTTAATGGGCTTATCTTCCCCCTTCTTACTCGCCTTACTGTCCCATACATAAGTGGAGAATTCTTTGATAGTGTTCTCACAACATGAGCAGATTTTTAGCGTTCCATTCATAAGAAGTTGCCCAGTGAAACGGATTCCAGGGAGTACGTCATTTTTAGCGTCTCGTATGTATTGGACTCCGTTGCGTCTAAGTTCTTGTTTGAATGATGCAGCTGATGGGTCAACGTAGATTGCATCAACTGAAATGCCATCCATAAAATCGATAAGATCCTGGACATATTCGTAATCGCTCTTCTGTCTCAAGGTCTTCTTGCTGTCGTAGTAATATTCCTTCTCCAGCCACATATTTGGGTAAACCGAAGGGTTATGTCCAATCAGACTGAACACGCACGGATTGGTTGTGCCGTAGTCAATACCAATGATGTAACTCGTAGCATTCTCCTTGCTGAAAGGAATGACATGAATCTCATCTTCAAAGAAGTCAAAGACGGTTCCCTCGGCTAGAACCCAAAGCCCTTGAATGTACCTTTTGTACCAGAGACCTTGATATTCGTTTTTCAGATCATTCTTATAGTCTTCCGACAACGATGGATTGTCATCGATGTTGAAGCTAAAGACTGAGCAGTTTAACTCGTGTTTCCTATTGATAAAGTCAGTCTTGACCCAATGAAAAGGTGAATCGGCATTCGTCGAAGCAAACAGCTGAGCCCCGTGAACTGATAGCCGAGACAAGAGCATCTTACAGAAGTTCTCGGGAAGTAGCGTTAACTCATCAATGAGGGCACCAGCAAATTCAGAGCCACGTATCTTAGCTTCGGCTCTCTCGTCGTTAGCGCCTATCACGTACATGGTCCTACCATAAAGCTGAACCTCACCCTTACCGCTCGCGTAACGCACAGCATCGCCTACTAGATCGATGATAGGGTTGATTATGTTACGTTTGATCGTCTTATCCGTACGGCCGCATATCACAAGTGGTCCAGGTGGTCCACTACGACAGAACTCAAGCCAACGAAGCAATGCGATGAATGATTTGCCAGCTCGCACAGGGCCTTCAAAGATGTTGATCCTGGAATTGGAATCCTGGAAAGACTCTATCTGCTTGGCACTTAAGCTGCTGATGTTCATAAGTTTATAAAGTTAACCCCCAACGCATGGAGTTACGCCAGGGGTCAACTGGGGTGCATGTTGACTGCATTCTTTTAGGTCTTCTCTTACTGCATCAGCGAGCAGAGAGGATTCATTGTTAGTCTTTCGCTCTTTAAAGTCTTGTTCTGATTTGATAGATTTTAGGGTGTCCAGCAACATCGCAAGCTTACCATTGAAGTGCTCAAGTTCTTGGGGTATATCCCTCTGGCCAAGGAGTTGCTTCCCAAGCCATATACACATAGCTGCGTTCGTTCTACTAAGATTCATTTGATTTCTACGTAGGCTTGCTTTTCCACCTTCAGCAAATCGTTTATAACAAGTGGAAAAAGATTCAGAATAATGCCTTTCACACCAACCATTTATGACTCTTTGATCAGATCCAAGTATAGCCTCTAATTCATTCACTGTACAATGGATATGACAAAGATTCTCAAAGGTCTTCTGATCGAATTCCTTGGGAGGTCTGCCATTCGGTTTGCCGTTAGGTTTGCCGTTAGGTTTGCCGTTAGGTTTGCCGTTAGGTTTGTTCGTCATAACTTCTCCGTGTGTCTTCTGGTGTCTCAGGTAATCCACACCAGTATTGCCACTTTGGTTTTTCTCCATTTTCTCCTACCCAATGTCTATCCCACTTCTTGAATCGTCTTGTTTGAACAATGAACCCTCTTTCGTCAATTCCCAATATATGGGTATCAAAAGGGGGTAAGCTCTTAGGTATCTTTTTCCATTCCACTATCCATACCTCTTCATCATCTCACCGACGGCATGGAAACCCCATCCTTTAGGGGGGGGGAGTAAATGCCGCTCCTTTTTTTTGTTGTGGTTTTTGTACATATAAGCCACTCTTTCGCCTGTTCTTCGAGAGTCTGCCATATCTTGGTAACAAGGTAGTCGTGGGAATTGGGATGCGATTATGTCTCTCGAACCGTGGTTCCACTTGGATAGGGTTGCCCTGCCTGATGTCAACACGCGGAACGGCCTCAGGGTATAGAACATAGACCCTGGTAAAAGGCTAAGGTAGCAGTGTTTGAATGTAGCTTTGTGCATATCGTTCTCTCGCTAGTTACAAGCTCCTTCCTTCAGGATGGTGCAGTTGACTTGTCGATCTTCAGCAGCCATTTAAGGGTCCTTCAAAGTATGCCCACTTATCTGTAGATTTCGTTGGGTGGTTGAAAAAAACGGTGGTTGGTCTTTCTAATCCAGCGATATGTAACGTCATTGCCCATTCATCTTCCTGTTGGTCTAATCTAGCGATAAAATATTCAAACGTTCCATCCTGGAACATATCTTTTCTTACAAACACTTCCACATATGAGTCGGGTATTTCGTCTTTGAGGTTTCTCCAAATCATCACTTCACCTTTATCTTGTAGGTTGCTCCTTGAAACGTATCCAGGATAAGAGAGATCTTACTCTCAGCCTCCTGGAGGTCTTCAGAATTAGCGAATTTTATGTTCATTGCGCACTTACCGGCTGCTCCTTTAGCTCCTGGCTCTTCTTCCCCTGGAAGGCAGTCCAAATGGAGCTCTTCGACTGAGAAACCCCAATCCATGAGATCAAGAGGATCCCAATTGTTAGCAAGTAGATCAAAGTCAAAGCTACCGTTATTCTTGTTGAGTCGAATGTTGAGTTCGTCTGTTTCTTCTGGGCTGAGCGGCTCATCAGGTACGTAAACTTCGGTCTCTTCATGTCCCATCTTCTCCATTGTTTTTACACGCTGATGGCCACCAATGATTAGACCCTCCTGTGTTATTACGATAGGCTCACATAGGCCAAACTTCTCAATGGACTTCTCAAGATGATCCGCATCCTTCTTTGACATCTTACGAGGATTCTTTGGATTAGGCTTGAGGTCTGAAAGTTTTCTTGTCTCTAATCTCCATTTCATATTTTGGCTTCCTCGTCATTGTCGTCGAATTCATCTTGGTCTTCCTTAGGATCGGAGTCAGATTCTATACGTCTTTCTGCGAAGCATTGTACATAGCGCACTTTGTCTAGGTCAAGCCAGAATCCAACGGTGCCGTCTTCATCGTTCCAATATACATTCTTTTCCTTGAGGCAGGTAAAGAAGTTCGTGAGACTTTCCTTATCAATCTTGATTTCCACCTCGTGTGTATCTAGAAAGGTAAATTTTACTGAGTATAGCATTGTTTTACCTCATTTTTTGGGTAAGATTCTCTTGTCATTCGCCACCTACCCAGTAGTGGAATTTATCCCTTATGCGTGACCAGATTGAGTACGAGTTTTGTGTAATCATTCTTTCTACTTTTCCACAGAGATGTGCATGTTGAACATGCCAAGAGTCATGACATTGACGGCAAAATATTCGTCTCCATTTCCTTTTTCCGTTGGTGAACCAAAGAACTCGGGTGAACCGATCTTCAGTGCATCGCCCGCACTCGCCTTTCGCTGCAAAATCCATTCCTTAACCACCCCTTCCATGTTTCCCTAATTCACGAGCCAATAGCATAGAGACCTCCCTACAACACACCTACCGAAACACCCCCAGATCCAACAGTGGTTAATTGCCCATGAAAGGAGGAAAGCCAAAACACTACCAAGCTGAGAGAAGCCGGTACGAAAAAAGTAAGTATGTTTTTGGCCGTCATTGGTTCCCATTTTCCTCCGGTTGAAGTGAGCTTAAATGTTCTTGAATAGCGTGGGAGGCTTGATCCATGAAAGCTTGCCAGACTTGTTTTCTAGTGAACCTGAGAAAAGGAAGGTATTTCTTCTCTCCATCCTTTTCATACTCCTTACCTGGGAGGGATATCCATCTAGAATTTCCTTTTTTGAAGTACGCGCACCCGACTATCTCTGCTTCCCATTTCTCGATATACAGGTCAGCGAATCCCACTAGGTTACCCTTCTCATGGTACTTGAACTTTTTACACTCAATCATTTTTTTCCTCCTCCTCACTCTCTTTATATTTCTCTTGTGACTCATGGAGTCGCCAAGTCATTCCTATTATTTTCTCATTTGCTTTCTTATCGATCATCCAGTCGCCTGGAGGAGAATTAGGAAGAAACCAGCCCTCACAAGACACTTCAATTTTCATGACAACACGATCACCATCTTCGGGAGAAACCTTTTCAGCATCTTGCCATTCTTTGATCGATCGCCCTTTGTCTAATTTAATCAATAGCTCTTTGGCTAATTGCTTCAATGGCTTGGCTCCTAGGCGTTTAACTTCTTTGACAGCAGCCTTAGCATCTGCAACATCTCTTTCATCGTCTAGGTAATCCATATCATCACTCATATATTTTCTCTCCTATAGAGTCTAAAAAGTCAGTCCACACCGTGATATTGATGTGGCTCCTATTGTCTTCCGTCTTAAGGCCTTCACGAACTTCATTGAGGATCTTCTTTTTGTCTGGTGACTTCATTTTTGCCCATCTGGTTTTGAGGTGTTTAGCCATTGAATCCGCTGCCGTTGTTCTTTTGGCTATGCAATGTCTAAAAGCGCATAGGAGTAGTTCGTCGTTAGTCATTTGCCGACTGGTATCATTTCTCTAGGGCTGATTACCTCTACTTCTGCCTCACCTTTGACCATGGCGCTGCAAGATGTGAGGACTAGAATTGTTGCTAATGCTGCTAATCTGCTAATTTTTTTCACGTCGTTTTTTCCCACTTTCAAGTTTTTCATTCAGGCTTTTCCCCATTTCCTTGATCATATCTTTATCCTTCCAATACGTAGTGAAAGAAGATTTCATAATCGCTCTCGTAGCTTCCGTGTAAGCTTCGTTTATCTCTAGCAATGCTTCATCATCCTCCCCATTTCGGATGCATTCATCGGAGTAAATTAAGCATGCATCCGCTAACCTACGAATGAGCCGCCATTTGTCTGAATATTCCCACTCAATTTGAGAGGATGCAAAATCCATATCAGGCTTTTCATCTGTCCAATCACTAACCTTTTTCGCCATATATTGATCGCATCTTTCTTCGTCTTTAATCATTTTTTCCCCTTAACCTTTTTTGGAAGCTTTGCGCCCTTTGGAGTTTCTTTTTCCCACTTCTTGGCCATATTTGGTTTGTTGGCATGCATCCACGCTCGCTGTGCTTGCGACTTCATCGGCATTTTCAATCTCCTTTTCTTTCTCTTTCAATAACGATTTTAAGGATTGTGACTGATGAATCGTCGATAAATTTTGCTTCTTCGATTCCTCGTCTGATGTTGCATTGTAGGTATCTTCTTGTGGGATACCTACAAAGCCGCGCTGACACCCAAGGCAGATGCCTGTGTTGTTTACTTGGACGATACCCTTGCATGTTTGACACTCCATAAATTTCAATCTAATTCCTCCATGTACAGCATCTCGCTCAATTCTTCTAGATTTTTAGCTTCTTGATCTGAAACATCTTCGGCATATTTTAGGCGTTCACGAATGTGTTGTCGGGCTTCCCAGATACAAGAATGAATGTCATGGGCATGGGTAAATATCTTGAAGTCTTGTTTATCTTCAAACGCATCTCCTTCAAAAATAACTGTCATCTTCATTCTATGGCCATGTGTGTGAAGGACAAGAGAAACCAGATCTTTCTCTCAACTCTTCGATCTCGCTCTTTTCATCCCCATTACTTCCAGGAATGGGAATATTCTTACCGTTCTTTCTACGGTAAGCGTCTTTAGGATCTTCGACAAAATGGGAAACATCTGAATGGTTGTATGCGTGGCTCATTTTTTGCTCCTTAGCGTTTGTTTATCAGCCTCTTTCTATGAGTGCTAAAGACTTGCGCAAAGGAGTTCTTTTTGTCTTCAAGTGGTCCTAAGACGATACCATTATGGCATATAAGATCTTTCTCCGCGAGTCTGTATTTAGATTTCAGACTTCTTTAGCTGAGACTTATTGTTGTTGTGCACCTTCTTTTTTGAAGTGTGTATATTTTCTTTCTCAAACCCTGGTTTGGGGTTAGGTGATTTTTAGCACCATAAAATCTTCAATACGCGTGTTGCTTTAAAGATTCAACCTCAAAATAAATATGCCTTCCTTCATCGTCTTCTTGTTGGTAAATCCTGGTGATCTTTCGATGAGATTTACCTAGGCGATTGGCCTTTTTGATGAGATAATCGAGGTCAGCCATTGTGATCTCTCCTACCAATGTTTTTGCGTGTTCATTGATCATTCTTCACCTATTTTTTTGATGAATATTTCGGCTCGTGGATTTGATGAATAGCGCTTTTCGCAATGGATGATAGCGATTTGACTATCGTCGTGGTAAGCGATGCCATTCAAGACATCACAATACAACTTTTGAAAGTTATCTGCATCTGGCTTTTTGAAGTGTAAAAGGGTCTCAGGATCGATACCTAGTTTAAACGTCTTCTTAGCGTCTATCTTTGGTTGAGGAAGGTACACGTACAGCTCCATCTCTATTGGGCCCTTCTCGAACGTTTTAAGGCCCTTCTCGCGCATTTGAGCAGCGAACATGTATTTCTTTCCTACCATTAGATTCTCTTGAAGGTCATAAGTCCTTACGAAGTTTCCAATCTTGGTGAACCTGGGGCGTTGCTTCGCTACAGGGGTACTTGGGTCAGTCAAGTGGATTTCTCCCTCAGTATTTGAGCGCATGCTGTCTTTTTGCTTGAGCTACTCGTTCCATATGTCTTTCCTTCCAGGATTTCGCGTACCTACGATGACAGATTTTACAAGCTTTCTTGTTTCCATCAGTGAACGCATAAAACTCATTATCCTCTTTCATCTTTAGGCACTTAGAGCATTGGGTCATAATATTTATTCCTGTTTTGTCTTCGGATGGAACTTTTGTCACAGAACTTTACTGCCTTTTCTTCCAAGAGATTCGGGTTGAAGTCGTATAGTCTAGCGATTGCGGCAAGCACGGAGAGCGCTGGTACATCTCGGAAGTATCCGCTCTCGAGATTCTTAAGACGATTACACGTGACGCCGATGAATTCAGCTGCACGGTATTGCTTAAGGCCAATGGATTCTCTTGCATCTCGGATGATGGTCGGGAAATCACACTCATTCATCTGCTTTCGCAGCGGTTCAATTGCTTCTTCTAAAACGGGAAAAGCCATTGGCTGGTCCTCCTTTTTTTTCATGTTCTTAGAGTCAAAGTAACCCCCATTTCCTCAAAGCAGAATGGACCTGCTCCTGGAATGCATTTTCTTTAAATTTTATGGTGAAAGGTTTCCGGGTGCTCGTGGGGTGAGTTGTGTAAATGACTAGAGAGTCCTGTGTTGTAGTCAATTGGACTTGACGCTGGGGACCTCTTACGGCATTGAATTCTTCCGCAATACGTTGAGCGTGATCAACATTTGATTCTTGAGCGTCTAGGTTCTCTTGTTTTTTCTTCTTGAGTTCTCGGTCATTGAGAGCATCGTTTACCCACCGTAAGATCGAACGATAGTCGCTTTTCTTCCACTTGGATTTAGGAGTGTCCATTTTCCATTCGCTTAGGAGTTCGTAGAGGGATTTTACTCGATCCTCACCGAATGAATTCAAAAGCTTCTCATGCTCAACATCTGTGGTATGGATGTGAAGATTTCTCGGTATTTTTTGTGGAGGTGAAACGGAAATAGGGGGTTTGGGGGCGCTTGCCCCCTCTCTTTCTTTTGTTAGTCTTTCTTTTGGATAGTCTTTCTTTTGATGGTCTAATGGTTGGACCACCCCCTGGTCTAATGGTTGGACCACCCCTGGTCTAATGGTTGGACCACCCCCCACAAAATTTGGACAGACAAATTCAGTCCTTTGGTCTTCTTGATCAAGTGCATCTTGATATTTTTCATCCAAAGGTTTTTCTATATTCAGACGATATTCGTTGGTTATTGGGCATCCATTTCTTTCTCTTTTGATCATCATGACTAACCCACGTTCTTCTAGATTTTTTAGTGAAGAGATAATGCTTTGTTTGGCCATTCCAGTAGCCTTGGTGAGCTGCCTAACAGAGATAAAATCTGATGTTTTATGCCATCCAAATATTTTTCTACATAACGTACATAGGGTCTTAAATTCTGTATGAGACAGTCTGTTCATCCAATAGTCAAAAACAACATTTGGAATTGCTGTGTAGTTGTTTGGTTCGATTGTCATACGTCACCTCCATCGAAGTTGATGGAGAAACATCGTTTGGGAGGCACTCCAATCACCTTCTTTTCGATTAGCCCATGTTCGATCAATTTTTTTATTGCTGTGTCTTGTTCTTTTCTTGACTGAGCAAGCAAATCTTTTGCTGATTCCATTGGAAAGCATATCCATATTTTTTCATAAGGGGATTCACCGTCATAAAAAGACAACAATATTTCAAAGAAGATCGAGGCTTTGATACTTCCGAGTTTTTTAGCCAAATCGATGTTGTAGTGTGCATAGATTCTCTGAATGCTAAGACTTTCTCTAGATTTTTCACGGATGATTGACATTAGATTTCTCCAGTGCATCGAGATGTTTTTGTTGAAAAATATCCTTCCCGATGCATAATGGGGATATCTTTCATTGGGGCCATTCCTATTGATTTCTTAGTGAAGGATTTAAAGGGTTTTTCATAGGACTCTCTTTTTTTGGTTAAGCCTCTCGAGTCACACGGCTTGAGAGGTTTTTTTTTGCTTACGTTCATCCTACTTCATCCATAGAAATATCTTTCTTCATGGAAATAAGATGACTTAAAAGTGTAGGGTAATGTAGAATGTTCCCAAACCATAGAAGGGGCGAGGTATATTTTTGATGGTCTTTAAGGTCAACAAGATATATCTCCTTCTTCAACAAAAAAGCCTCCTTTTTTGTCTCTCTGCGTTGATGTGGTTGTGTAACAGAAATGCCTTTTCTACAGAGAAAGAGACTCCAAGATGTTCATTATCAACTCTTTGGCTTTGTAACTGGTATAGGTTCATATCTTCTAGTTGTCCTCGCTCATGGGCAACGCCCAAGGTCTGGGATACCGGGCCTTGTTTGTGCTCCCGGTAAGTGAGGGGAATGGTTCCTCCTCACTTACCAAATTTTTCTTATAAGGCATTGAGACATAAAGGGAAAACTTTTTTTCATTTCTTCTTTCTCAAAAAAAACTCATTAAGTATCTTTTGCTCAGGGCCTTTAAGCATTTCGTGGAAGGTCACCAATCCATTTGTAGCATGATGTATCTTGTTAGCATAAAGAAGGTTGGGGGTCTTTCTCTTGTTGGCATATTGGCATACCTGATTCGGAAGTACATTTAACTGTTCCGCGAATTTCGTCCTGGATATCTTATTTCTCCAAAGATATTCGTCTAACTCCATGTGGTCTCCTGTAGGGCTATTTTTAAGAGGTCGATGCCATCTTACATGTGGCAAGACATGTTTTCAATGATATTTTCTTTATCTTTATGTGGTGAAGAAATATGCGTTCGTATACAATGTGTTGCATAAGGGTGAAGAAATGAACGTCTCACCTAGGAACATGATCCACAATAGAAGGAGAACCACATGTTACAAGAACACGTAGAACCAGATGACCTCGTTGAACACACACAAGACATGACCATAACAGATGAAGAGTGGCATGGCATGCATGACAGCCTAAAAGGATTGCTAGATGCGCTCTATGAAACTGGAGACATCGATAAGGTAGAGGATAACCTAGAAGAAATTTGCTCGTTCTTTGGATACAAGATACCTGCTACGTCTCCAATCGTTTCGAGCATCAAGAACCAAACCAAAAAGGATAACACTATGACAACACAAATAGCTGTAAGAGATAGCTCAGAGCAAATGCTCGAAGACATTCAGAACACACAGAAAATGTGCAAAGCACTCATTGAAACACCTCACTACAGAAAGATGGGAGCAGAGGGTATTTACGCTATCGTTGAGAAATCACGATCCATCGGAGTTAATCCTATGGACTCTTTGAATGGTGGAATGTACTTTGTACAAGGCAAAGTTGAGATGTCCGCATTTATGATGAATGGGCTTATTCGGGGAGGTAAGCACAAGCACAGCATATCCAAGAGCAACAAATCTGACGAAACAATATGTATTCTTCATGGGAAACGTGCAGACAATGGCGACACTTGGGTTGAGTCATTCAGTATTGAGGATGCAAAGAAAGCTGGAATCTATAGAAATCAGTGGATTAAATACCCTAAAGATATGCTTTTTGCTCGTGCTTTGAGCCGTCTAGCTAGGCAGTTGTTTCCTGATGTTATCAAAGGATGCTATGTACAAGGTGAGATCGAGGAATCTCCTCTACAGCAACATTTGCCAGTTATTGAGATGAAAGAGTCACTACCTGAGATAATTTCAGAAGATGAAGCAGAGCACCTTTATGACATGATCGGCACCGACGATAAATACCGCGCTTGTGTTCTTAACTTCCTTCAGTCTGCATACAAGACGAAGGATTTGAAGAAGATGCCACGAATTCTCTACGAAAAAATAATTCCTGTAGCGACAAGAAAATATGAAGAGAGAAAAGAGATAGTAGACGTGGAGGCAACAGCATGAACCTACAAGAATATCAAGACTTCGTAAAGTCGCGTAAAAACTACCTGGGAGCCAGCGACGCTCCCGTTATAATGGGTGTGTCTCCTTGGAGCACACCCTACCAGCTTTGGCAAGACAAACTAGACTTGGGTCCTGTTAAAGATGACAACTATGCCATGAAGAGGGGGAGAGACCTTGAGCCTATTGCTCGATCTGCCTACATGGCTGTCACTGGTAATTTGGTTGAGCCCAAGCAGCTTTTTCATCCTAATATCCCGTATATGATGGCTAATTTTGATGGGGTTTCAGAAGACTTAACCGTAGCTGTTGAAATCAAATGCCCAGGTAAAGAAGATCATGATCTCGCGAAGGATGGTATGGTACCTGTAAAATATTTTCCTCAACTTCAACATCAGCTTGCAGTTATTGGGATTAATAAGGTAGACTATTTTTCATACAGAGACGATGACGTTGCCCTGGTTACGGTAGAACGAGATGATGAATACATCGAGAAGCTATACCGGGTAGCAGAAAAGTTTTGGGACTGCGTAGAGTCTTTGACTGCACCACCGTTGGTCGAAAAGGACTACGTAGAACATTCAGATGAAGCTTGGATTGAAGCTTCATCTGAATGGTCCCACATTAACGAAGAGATGAATATGCTCAAGGACAAGGAAAAGTTGCTTAGAGAAATATTGATCAACCATGCTGCTGGATCGAATTCTAGAGGGAACGGCGTGAAAGTCCAGAAGGTAGTCAGAAAGGGCACCATCGACATGGAAGAGCTTTCAAAGCAGACAGATGTTGAGAAGTTTAGGAAGCCCCATGTGACTTCTTGGAGGATTTCAAGATGATTGGTATTTTTTTGGTCATATTTCTAGTTTATCTTTTTAGTGGAAATTAAGTTTAGGAGACCTTAGGAGTGGTAAATTTCATTACTGGGCACAGGAGGTGCTACGATGTGGATTTATGGCGTTATTGGTCTCTTTATGGCAGCGGGCGTATTCCTGATGCAGTACAGTGACGAACATATCGATCTTTAGGGATCGGTATTCAAAAAAGGATGAGATTATGCAGATTGAAGAGCAATTGACGTTTTGGGATGAGCCCCTGACACAGGAGACCTTGATGTGGAAAGAAATCCACACACTAAAAGAAAGACAAGGATGCCTACGTAGAGGGTTGTTCCAAAGACATGATCAGCTCAAAAAAGATCTTAAAGATCTTAAAGATACAGTGAGTGAACTTAAATGTTTGCTCAAGCTGGAACCCAAAACCAAGGTGGTAGAATATGATTTCATTTCCCATGCACATGGTTAATTGGGGTGTTAGGTGTGACATCGCAGTAAAAAACTCTATGGAAACTTATGGAAGACAGTGTAAGGTTTCTGGCGACGATGTTCCAGTTGTAGAGATGAATGAGTCAGGAGTGTGCTGTGTGATCTTCAAGGGAGACTTTATCGATTGCACAGCTATTGAGGATTATCTGATGAAAAAGATAGGATGAAAATGTGGAAATGTTGCCATTTATGTGCTATTGGGTTGCTCAAGCAATATTTACGTGTTTATGTGTAGTTGATTCATTAAAATACAGGAAACTCCAAAATGGAAAATAGGTGAATTTATGGATTTTGATATTATTTTTACAGTTGTTGCCTCAAGTCTCTCTGTTATCGGTGTAAACTTGGTCATTTTTTCTTGGTTTAGATCAGACATGAAAATATTTGAGGTTGAAATACGCTCTTGGAAAGAAGAAATTAATCAAGAAATGAAAGATTTCCACGGACGTCTATGCACAATTGAAGAGAGGAGAAAGTAATGGCATGGTTTCAGATTTTAGCACTATTTTTTTTGCTAATGGACGATTGAAGAAAGCAAAAACGAAGAATAAACAACACATAAGGTAATCGCATGGAGTGGATCCCTATCATTATTATTTCAATGCTGAACGTCACTTTTTTTGGAGGTCTCGTACTATGGGTACGGATTGATCGACTGAAGAGCGAAATTATAGAGCTCAGTCGTCGTATAGCTGACAGGTGAAAGGAAAAAGATCTAAGGAACGTATCGCCGATTCCTGAAAATCCTATCAAGAGATACATAAATTTAAGTGAGTTCGTCAAAGAATCAAGAGCTTGTGAAGAAAACTTGCATCGTCATCTATTCAAAAAATTTATGTACTCATGTCACCTTGATGGTGATGTTGTAAATTTGCTGCGTTCGATTCAGGCAGACATCGTGTACACCTTTGCAATGGACATTTTCAAAATATACCTTTACATGTATACTTCTCAGGAAGTGCGTTATCACATGTTAGGTACAAATGCCAGATCCTAAATATATGCTCTTTGGATACATTATTCTATCAATCTTGGTCTGCTTTATCGTTGGATTCTATGACATGTGGGGAGAGGATTAGATCATCAGTTGATTTTACCTTTTCGACTGTCTCTTCCAATTCCTTATTTTGTAGGTTTTCTACTTTTTTTCCATTCCATATCGTTGAGATCCTTTGGGCAATTCTCTGAAATGGATTAGTCTTAGGTGCATGAGTTAAAGATACAGGGGCAGACATGTAAACCTCTTATTTTAAAACGTTTAAGAAACCATATGATACCATATTCAGCTTTCTCACGCAACAAAAACGGCTTCCGAAGAAGCCGCCCCAAACAATAAAGGAGTGTTTTGGATAAATTTATTCTGGATCTTCTTGAGTCAAGTCCACATCGATCCCCCAGACATGGAATATTTGCCATTCCATAGCTTCTTCCCAAGGATTATCGTTATCTAGACCCAGCTTTTGATTGACGTAACTGCAGCTTGAAATTAGGACTGCAAGAAGAAGAAAGCAGAAAAGTGTTCTCATGAAAAAATCCTTATGGTTCTGAAGAAATTCTTTGATGTACTTCATAGGTTCATCATCACCTTTTTTTGGTGAAATGTCAATGATGTATGATTCAATCAAAAGGTCGACAGGGATAACCTTTCTGATGACAATAATAGGAGTGAAAAGGGTCAACGGAAAAGGGTTGACACTGAGAAGTGATGACCCTTTTTTATGTCAAGTGAAGCTTTTGCGTTCAGGTTTTCAAATATTTCATAATAAGAACTTCCTCATAGGGTGCCCGATAAGAAATTGCCTAATATGCATGTATGGTAGAATGGAGAAAACCAAGGAGCGGATCATGAAAGTTTATGCTATTTTATTTTTGATTTTCTTTACGAATGCTTTTGCTATATGCCCTCTGAATGAAGAGGAGGAACATTTTTTTCTCTACCGTACGCTTATCATGGAAAATTCAGTCTACAACATCGAAAAAATCTTGCATCACAAAAAGATGGATCCTAAGTTAGCATGGAAGATTCAGAAAGAAGTCGATATCATCAAATTCAACCTAGGAATATGCGAGGATATCTCTAGGAAGAGGTCACACAATATGCTATTGATCCGTGAAGACTGCCGTTAGATTGTATTTGGATTTGTGACCCTGATGCATTATCCTCCAGTCCCCATACTCGTCCAGTTGTTCCCCCAGATATGATTTCAAATACGCAATAGGTCTTTGTAGAAGGCCACGTTTGTGTTTCTACCCAAATAGTCCCTACTGGAGTTCGACTGAACGAACCGGCGGATGCTATTGGAAAACCACTCAACACAATATTTCCTGATGCTCCATTAAGATCAGTCCATGAAAGATCAAATTGAAGGATCACCAGAGGACCTACACGAGCATAAATACCCGCTTGAACGGTGTTGGTTGTTGGACCACTTACGGCACCATCAATGACTGGTGTAAACGAAGTTTTATTGACCCAATTGTCAATAGTGATAGTGGCCGTGCTTCCAGATCCACTGGTAGAAATACCATTACCCCCCGCAATCGTTAGAGCATTAGACGCTGGCGTAGCTGTTCCTGAGTCCGTAGGGAAAGATAAGGGCACAGTGGCAGTCACATCTATTGTAACGGTCGTTGAAGGGTCTTGTCCTGATGTGACGATTCCAGTACCCCCTGCCACAGTGGTAATACCGCTGCCATCAGGTCCGACAGCTGTAGGTCCATCATCAGTGAGAAGAAAGTCAATACCTGGAGCTCCTGCACCACCAGCAAATTGAATCCAGAGAGCATCGCCACCGGAAAATTCAGATAGATACCAGAGTTCACCTGCTACACCTGTGGATGGATTTTTTCCAAGAAGAGCAAACTGTCCTACAGGATATTTCTTATCAGTCGTAAGAGGCCTTCTAGGGAATCTTTGGATAGGAATGACATCAGCTTGAGGGCCTACATATCGATTAGGAATGCTATTTGGTACACCTGTTCTATCAGACATCTGCATCTCTCTGTTTATTGCAAATGACTCTTTTCTTGATTGGATTCAAGTCCAAAATTTCTTCACCATCGACTGTAAATTTCATTTTTTTCTCCTTACGTAATAGAATCCAAACGAACTTCCAATTTTGGTGGCCATCCATGGATGATGTTATTTGCATGTGCAGCGATTCCCGTTGGAGATCTACCAGGGGGGAACCTCGTGGGTTTTGCTGGTTTATGTGCACCTTTTCGTTTCAGATCGTTAAATTCCTCTTCCGAACGTCCAATTCTTACAAACTTAACCATAGTCTCACTGATCCACTCTTTATGAAGGCATTGAGCTTCTAGGAGTTTAGTCTTTTTAACCTCTTTTTCATCACCCACAAATTTCATTTTTTTCTCCTTAACAAATTAGAGACAAACCGCACATTCAATTTTGGTGGCCATCCATGGATGATGTTATTTGCATGTGCAGCGATTCCCGCTGGAGATCTACCAGGGGGGAACCTCGTGGGTTTTGCTGGTTTATGTGCACCTGTTCTATCAGACATCTGCATCTCTCTGTTT
>JAAKFB010000010.1 GCA_011065235.1 Chlamydiota bacterium
GCATACTTGCAATTGAAGCAGAGAGAATTTTTGAAGATTGAATCTTAGACGGAATAGTATTTGCAACTATAAGAGAAATTAAGTTGCTAGATTCTATCTTTTCTATTGCATTACCTACAAATAAACCATGAGTAGCTGTAGCGATAGTTTTTTTTGCTCCCTTTTCTTTGCATAGCTTGGCTGCAGAAATCAAAGTTCCCGCTGTTGAGCAAAGATCATCTGGAATCAATACGTTTTTATTGGCCACATCCCCAATTAAGGTCATTTCTACGTCAAAGGAGTTAAATCGCTCTTTTTTGATAACAGCTAGTTCAACATCTAGAAATTTTGCCATGGTCTCAGCAATTTTTATGCTGCCGATATCTGGAGCAACGACGATGAAATTTTCTTCGATCGACTTTTTAACGTGATCACTGAGAAGCTTTTGACAACGAAGATGGGTCACTGGAATTTCAAAAAAACCTTCAACTTGATCTGAGTGCAAATCACACGTAATAAGATGATCTACTCCGGCTGAAGATAAAAGATTCGCAACTAATTTTGCTGTAATCGGAGTTCCTGGTCTATCACGTCTGTCTTGCCTACAATAACTCAGATAGGGAACAATAGCCGTAATGCTTTTTGCTGAAGACCTTTTCAATGCATCAATAATAATCAGCAATTCCATCAAATAGTGATTTGGATTTACTCCAAGTGATTGCAAGATAAATACATCTCGCCCCTCTACATCTTCTAAAATTTCTACAGAGAGCTCCCCATCTGGGAATGCTTTAAGTGAGATTTCGCTCTGGGCAATATTTAATTGTGCGCAAATCTCTTCAGCAAGTTCGGGATGCGAAGAACCCGCAAAAAAAACGATTGAATCATCCATGGTAAGCCTCTAATGCTTCAGTGAGCAGGTGAATAAATTGATAGATTTCAAAAAAGGTATTATAGAGTGGCGATGGGGTCACTCGAATAATATTTGGGGGCCTGAAATCGCAAATCACACCTTTATTCTCTAAGTTTTTCAAAACCTTTTCTGCATTCCTTTTTATAAGCAAAGAAATCTGGCAGCCTCGCTCATTGGGATTTTCGGGCGTTACGATTTCCAAATAGTGCGCAGGAATTTGCTCCAAAAGCTCTAGCAAAAAGGCCGTTTGCAATTTCGATTTCTTCCGCATTTCATGAATACCCGCCTCTTCAAAGATCTTTAAAGATACAAGCAAAGGGGTCATCGCCAGTATCGAAGGCGTGCTCAGCTGCCAGCTGTAGGCACCTCCATAGGGCACAAATTCTGGTTGCAATTGCATCTGAAAACGGGTTTTAGGATCATTCCCCCACCAGCCGCTGAAGCGGGGAAGATTTTGATCATGATGAGAAGAATGAACATAAGCGATTCCAGGGCCTCCCGGACCACTGCAGAGATATTTATAAGAGCAGCCGACAGCAAAATCAACTTGGAGCCGATGAAGCTCTAGAGGAATATTACCCGCTGCATGGGCTACATCATAGCCCACTAAACACCCTTGTTCTTTTGCAAGTTTCGTGATTTTTTCAATATCGAGAAGCTGACCGGTGAGAAAATTGACACAGCTTAAATAGACCAGGGCAATTGAACTCCCTTCTTGTACAATCATTTCCTCAATATCGGACTGTCTCAAGAGGTGCTCACCCTTACGGGGCTCAACAATAATCAGAGCTTCCTTAGGATCAAGCCCGTGATAACGAATTTGATCCTTAAGCGCATACAAATCGGATGGAAATGAAGGGGCCTCAATTAAAATCTTATATCTCGTTTCCGTCGGCCGATAAAATGAAACCATCAGCAAATGAAGATTTACCGTCAGACTGTTCATTACAATCACTTCATCGTATTTAGCTCCGAGAAGATGAGATAATGGGTCTCTTAAAGGGCGGTCTAAGGAGGAATACCAGCCTGTTTTTTCTTGGAACCATCCATCCACCCCCAGATTGGCCCATTTTTGTAACTGAGCCTCCATTGCAGTAGGAACTTCCAAAGGGGGCAACCCTAAGGAGTTGTTGCAAAGGTAGATTTTATTTTTTGGAAGGGCAAAGCGATCTCGAAACCTTTTAAGTGGATCGTTGGCATCGAGCTGATTGGCCATTGTCTCGTATTCTTGAAAAAGGGTATTCATGATCTTGTCTCCTCGATATTAGAATGTAGATTTAAAGATTGAGCTAAGGCTTTTAACTCAGTTGGATCTGCATGGCGCTCCATGAGCTTTACAAAAGCAGAGCCAACAACAAAACCATCAGCTTCTGAAAGAGCAACTGTTACGCTTTTGGGATCAGCAATACCAAAACCAATGGCAATGGGAAGATTTGTTTTTTGCCTGATGCGAGAGATCTGAAAAGAAAGATCTTCGGGTAATTGATTTCTGATCCCAGTAGTCCCTTTTCGACAGGCATAGTAAAGAAAACTATTTGCAATTTTGGTTATTTGTACTAGGCGGGCCTCTTCTGTTGAAGGGGCAATGACAAAAATAGGTATGAGGTTAGCAGCTTCCAATGATCGAAAAAAGGGATGGTCCTTATTCTGAATTGGGGGTGGCAAATCAACCACAAGAACTCCATTAAAACCGGCTGATTTTAAATCTTGAAGGTAGGAATCTCCTTGTTTGAGAAGTGGGTTGTAATAACTAAATAAAATTAAAGGCACCCTGCTCTTTTTCCGAATGTTTCTTGCAATTTCTAAGATTGTAGCTGAAGTAGTGCCTCCACTAAGAGATCTTTCAGAGGCTCGCTGGATTACTGGACCATCAGCGACTGGGTCCGAAAAAGGGAGTCCTATTTCCAAAATATCGACCCCTCCCTCGATCAGCTCTAAACAGCACTCTGTGCAATACTGCAGTCCACCATCTCCACCCACAACAAATCCAATGAAGGGCTGTTTTTCTCGAAATAGTTCTTTTATCGCGTTCATTTTTTGCCTTCTTTGTAATGAATAATTTGAGATAAATCTTTGTCACCTCTTCCGGATAAATTCACAATGACAATGCTTTTTTTATCTAGCGTGGGAGCAATTTTCATTAAATAAGCTAGAGCATGACTCGACTCTAAAGCTGGAATAATTCCTTCAGACTTCACTAGAAGATGAAACGCGTCCAAGGCTTCATCATCCGTTACGGCTACATAACTAGCCCGCCCCGACTCATATAATGCAGCATGATCTGGACCAATTGCGGGATAATCCAGCCCAGCAGAAATAGAATGCGTTGATTGGATTTGTCCTTCTTCGTTTTGGAGCAGATATGTGTAGCAACCGTGGAGCACACCTGGGCTCCCTCCTGAAAATCGAGCTGCATGTTCGCCAGGTTTATTCCCTTTTCCTCCCGCTTCGACGCCTACTAGTTTTACCGATTCGTTAGGAATAAAGTGATGGAAAAAGCCAATCGAATTGGATCCTCCCCCTACACATGCAATCAAAAGATCCACAACCCCACAGTTAAGAACTTGAAGTTGCTCTTTTATTTCGTAACTAATGATGGATTGGAATGACCGTACCATTTCAGGATAAGGAGCTGGCCCAACGGCAGATCCTAAACAATAATGAGAAGATTCATAGTTCGTCGACCAGTCACGCAAGGCTTCATTGATGGCTTCTTTTAAAGTGGCCGAGCCTTGAATAACAGGAATAATTTGCGCTTCTAATATCTGCATTTTTTCAACATTAGGCCGTTGTCTTTCAATATCTGTTGCCCCCATATAGACGACACATTCAAGACCTAAATGAGCGCAAGCCGTTGCTGTCGCCACACCATGTTGCCCGGCTCCTGTTTCGGCAATGACACGAGTTTTGCCTAGATGTTTTGCAAGCAAACACTGCCCTAAAGCATTATTGATTTTGTGTGCCCCGGTATGTAAAAGATCCTCCCTCTTGAGAAAGATGCGGGGACCATCGATTGCCTTGGCAAAATTCTTTATTTCAGTAAGAGGAGTTGGTCGTCCCGCATAAGATTTGAGAAGATCATCCAATTCTTTGCGAAAATCTGGGTCTCTTTGCAGTGCTTCCCAATTTTCGCTAAGAGTTTGAATGGGAGTCATTAAAATCTCTGGCAGAAACTGTCCACCGAAAGGGTAAGGGTGTTTCATACTTCCTCCTCTATTTTTTTTGCAGCCTGAATGAAATTCTCGATAAGCTCAGGGTCTTTTCGGATGTTCGAAGCATATTCCACACCACTTGCTACATCGACTCCATCGGGATTCAATAATTCGATAGCCCTGGAGATATTATTAGGATTTAAACCGCCGGCTAAAAAACACTCGCAATCTTTGGGTAGGGAAAGGTCTTCAAAAGCAAAGGATTTTCCAGAGCCTCCCTTAGGAGAGTCAAAAAGCAAAATGGGCCCAGGTGGGATATTTTGCCCAGGCAAGATCGTTCCATCACTTTCGACAAAAACAGCATAAATAATAAAAAAATGAGGTCGAAGCGTTAAAAAAGCTTTTTGTGAAATTTCTCCATGCAATTGTATCGTTTTTATTTCACATGTTCTGCAAATTGAAAATATTTCATCAGCTGTTTCATCGGCAAATATTCCCACAGGTTCTGCCCCTTCTTTTCTCGCTATACGGGCAATCTGCCTTCCTTGCGATAATGATACACAGCGCTTAGATGAACGCGCAAAGATGATTCCTATATAGTCTGCGCCGCAACGTGCTGCATGCTTAGCATCCTCTGGATCGGTGATACCGCAGATTTTAACTTTCATTAGGCTCTCCTTTCATTTGTGCAATGAGTAAGGAGGGATTTTTTGACCGGACAAGGGCCTGGCCTACTAAAACGGCATCATATCCAAGAGCATCCATTTTTCTGGCTTGTGAAGGCTCCTGGATACCTGATTCAGCAACTGAAATCACATATGCTGGAATAATAGGTGCGAGGGTTTCTGACAGAGTTAAGTCGATTGTAAAATTCTTCAGATTGCGATGATTCACCCCAATAATCGGACAGTTTGCTTTAAGTGCTAGTTCCAGTTCTTCTAAGCTATGGACTTCTGTTAAAGTCTCCAATCCCAATTGGGTAGCTTCGTCGACAAAAGTTTTTAAGTCATTACCCAACACACCCACAATTAACAATACAGCTGAGGCACCTGCATACACAGCTTCTGCAAGTTGTAAGGGGTGAAGAATAAAATCTTTTCTCAAGATGGGGATATGAGAATACTCCTTCCCCAACTCAAGAGAAATTTGGCACAAATCATCCAGAGACCCTCCAAATCCTTCTTTATCCGTCAAAACAGAAATTGTAGAAACTCCGCCTCTACAGTACTCTAAAGCGAGCTCAACTGGATCTGCAATTTCTTGAATAACCCCTGCACTTGGAGAGCTCCTTTTGATTTCCCCAATTACAGCAAGTGTAGACCCTCTTAAAGCACGAGCAAACTTCGTGCTTGGAGCGCGATTTTGATCTAAAATCTTGTTAAGCACATGATTAGGATTGCTTTTTGTTAATTCAACAAGCTGCTTAACTTCTTCTTTTTTCCGTTTTATAATTTCATCTAAATAATTTGTAGTTTTCATGATTTCCTCATAAGTTTTACTTTTCTTGAAAATGTCTCCCATTTTTCAAGCAAAGAGAGGGCTTTCCCCGCTTTTAATACACTCCTAGCTATGCGAATGCCTTCCTCAAGGGAAGGAGCTCTTCCAAAAATCCAAAGAGCGGCACCTGCGTTTAAAATCAGTGCATCTGCAACTGGACAATCTTTCCCCGCAAATACTTCTTTTAAAATCCTTGCGTTTAACGAAGCATCTCCCCCTTGCAAGTCTTGAAGTGAACAAGGAGAAAATCCTAAAGCAACAGGATCAATTTCAAGCTTTTTGATGTTGCCCTCATGAACATGGTATGCTGTGATTGGACCTAGCGATGTCAATTCATCTAATCCGCAGCCATGAAAAACAAGAGCCCTTTTTATCACTCCACATTGCAAAATCACTTTCGCTACAAGTTCTAAAGCATTTTCCTTAGCGACACCGATCAGAGCATATTCTGATTTTGCAGGGTTGAGTAGCGGCCCCAAAATATTAAAAACAGTAGGGAATCTAAGCCCTCTTCGAATAGGTCCGACTTTTTTTAAGCTTGGGTGGTAAAAAGGGGCATACATAAAAGCAATATTTAGCTCCTGAAGGCTTTCGGCCAATTGATCAGGAGGCACTTCAATCTGAATTCCTAAGGCTTCTAAAACATCTGCAGATCCACTACGACTAGAAACAGATCGATTGCCATGTTTCGCTATGGGAATGCCGCATGCGGCAGCTAATATCGCCGATCCAGTTGAAATATTCACTGTGCTCGCTAGATCCCCTCCTGTTCCAACAATATCCAGGGTCGGATGGGGTAATTGCGCAGAAACCGCTTTTTTTTCCAGAGCTTTTACCATCCCCGTTACCTCCTCTACAGTTTCACCTCGATATCGTAAGATAGCGAGAAAGGCCGCCGTCTGAAGGGGATCTGCTCCTTCTAAAATGCTGTTCATTGCGGATTCCGCTTCCTCTTGGGTAAGAGAAGATTGATTCAAAAGCTGGTGAAGATGAGTTGTTAGCATAAAGAATCTCCTTTCCTATCAGGTAAAAATTCAAGTAAAACTGCACGGACAGGAGCTGCTTCAAGCTCCATTAATTTTAGAGGCAATGCTGATAAGAAATAGACTCCTTCCTTCGCTCCATCCAATTCTAAGTTCTCTAACCAAAACATATTGTGAGAAATCAAAGCATGATGAGCCTCTAGTTGTTTAGAGGAAGTTGCATCAACCGAGGGACTATCTATCCCAATAAGTAGGACGCCATGACTACTTAAAAAATCGATTACTGTCGTTGAAAAGCAGGCATTTTCTTCTTCAAACAGATCAAAGCGAGAATGGGAGCGAGTACGAAAAAGGATTCTGGTAGGAACCTCTGTTAGGTCAAGCTTTCCCTCAAGATCTTTAAGAGTAATTTCTGCACAACAAGGTGATAGGTCAATGACCATACATGGTCCTATAAACGGATCTAGTGGCATACTTCCAGCTAAATTTCCTCTCTCCATTTTTGGGAGCACGTGAGCTGGTGCATCAGCATGAGATCCAACATGCGGACTCATCTGATAAGCTGTTAAATTAAAGCTACCGCTTTCGGCATGCGATGCTTTTAATGAAAAGTCAAAAGAAGTATCTCCAGGAAAACACGCAGTCCGCTTTTCAATGGGTTGAGAAATATCAATAATTTTAAATCGCTTTAAATAGTTCATCCATTCCTCAGTAATATAAATCCTAGTGACAGAAGAAAAATAAAAATTAAAAAGATCTTTCCTCCCGCTACCTGATAAGGACCCTTTGCTTTTTTAACGTAGCGTCCAACCCACACGATTGTGACAGGTAAAATCCCAAATAGAATGACATCGGCAAATCCCCCAGCCACTCCAAGAGCTTTCAAAAACAACCGCGGGTATAAAAGAGTGAGAACAGTCGGAGGAGCTAGCACTAGAACATAAAATAAAAGTTCATATTTGGTTTTGGCGGTCACTTTAAATCCATCCTTCAGAAAGTCAACAAATGCCATTGTATTGGCCATAAATGGAGTGAGAATTGCAAAAAAGGAAAATACTTGCGCAAAAAAGAGAACAGATTGGGACTCTGAAGCCTTTTTCAAAAGCCCTGTTACCATGTCGCTTTGGCTAACAATCTTTGCAAGATCCGAAGAACTCGTTTCAGGTAGGATCCCCAGAATGACAAAATTCCATAGGAAATAGATCGATAAAGGAATCAAATTACCGATAAAAATCGCAAAGCGCAAAACATTCACGTTCTTTTTAACATAATAAGTCAATGTCGGGATTAGATTTTGATATCCAAAGCTAACTAAAAAAATGGGTATTGTTAGAAGAGCCGCTTTCCAATTCGTATGTAGCAATTGCGCCCCTTGAACATTTGGGAGCCCCAAAGACATCAAAGCTAAATAACTGCATGCCAATCCAAGAAGAAACAGGCGGCTAACCAAACTGACCATTTTTGTCCCCGCATAGACGATTCCCCCAACAAAACCCACGCAGGCTAAAATTCCAACTTCTCTAGATACCGGAGCATGGAAGATCGTTGAGAGCATACTAGCAAACAGTTGCCCTCCCCCATCAATATAAGCCACAAATAAGCAGTAAAATAGAAAAAGAAAGAATGTCCATGTGATGACCTTACCAGCTTTTCCTAAACTGAAATTTGCCATTGAAATTAGATTCACTTTCCGATCAAACCATAGGGTAGATTCTAAGATAAGCAGCCCAGTTCCTGTAGCAAAGCAATAGCACAAGATCATAGAAATCGTTGAGGGGATGAAACCAGCCAAGGCACTTACCACAGGGAAGCCAATCATCCCGGCGCCTATACAGCAACCAGTGATCAATAATGTAGCGCCTAATGCACTACCATGCTTTACTTGTCCTATAGTAGAACTCATTTTAAAAACCCTTTTTTACTTAAAAATTCAAAATTAATACAATGTTGCAACAAGATATTCCAATAAATATCTTTTAGATTTAAATCAGAAAATGATTATTTTTTGAAAAATTATTGGGCGGATGCCCACCAACGAAAAGAAGAAAATAGAGAGTTAAGCCTTCTTTTTTTAATTGTTAAATTCGTCATTATTTTATTTTCCCAGAAGCTTCAACTAAGCTTCTTTAGTAAAAATTCTTTTAACGCAGGCTCGATAACTTTTAAAGCATTCGAACCCCGAGTAATTTGGGCAATGCTTACTTTATAAGTTTCTGAGATTTCCCTCTGCGTCAGTTGCCCTTCTAGCAATGCCTTAATAATTATATAACGCGATGCTAATAGCTCCTTTTCCTCAATGGTCAAAAATAAATCTAAAAAACGGCCAAATTCTTCAGCTAAGTGGATTTTAGAACATATTTCTAAAAACCCTTGCCAACCATCCTCTTTGCTCTTTTGACTCACTTTTCAACCTGCATTTAAGCTGTGATGTTACACCATTACATCATTACATGTCAATTTTTTTAGCCCTTCCAGACAGAGAAAAAAAATATAAGCTACTTATTCCCATTGAGTTATATTATAAAAAAAGAATATTCCGAAGAGAGTTCAAACCCCTCCCCAAATGCGGCTTTAAACATAATCGCGCTTAGGGCCCGTAAAGAAATAACTTAGGCAATCCTCGAGGGAAAAATCGATTCATCTCTTGAGGATTGTCAGGTTATTTCTTTACGGGCCCTTAGAGGGTGTTTATGAATTGCTTCTCATCGCCAAGAGCCAAGATTTTTTTCTAAGAGAATGCTCTGGAAAGCGGAGCAAACTCAAATTGAGTTTGTGGAGCTTGAAGAGTTTCTCATAGGGAAAAAGACGACTCTTATTGGCGGTGGAATGAATTTATAAACACCCTCTTAGAGGGTGTATGCGAATTCATTCCCCTAAGAAAGCCCTTAAAAGTTTTACTTTCGAACAATATTAAATAATTCATTTATAACGAGGAATTTTTCGAACTGTGCTCTCAAGCAGTTAGCCTGAAGCCAGTTACACATCCTTCGAGCACTTTGCAGACTCTCTCGTCTGTTTTTGAGACATGAACCTTTGGCTTAGCAGGTATGCTCAAGTGGCCTGAAAAGTTGGAAAATTGACAAAAAGGCTCCTCATATTTTTTGGCCAGGAGCAAGGGACCGCAGATGGCCCGCATCGTGAAGCGAGAAATCCCAGATATCCTTGAGTTGGCCAGAGCCAGAATCGAACTGGCGACACAAGGATTTTCAGTCTTCCAAAATCAGTCCCAAAAACTACCTGTGATCACCTTAAATCAACCTGGGTTACATAGGATACAAAGGATGGGGAAGTATTGCTAGAAAAGTTTGGAAGCTGTGATTGATCTTTGTCAAGGGAAGGTTATCTACAACTACGGCAATTGTATGGGATTTATTCCTTTAAAAAGGAAAAAGTGGATGCAAAAAGGCTTCCAACAAGAAGAAGAATACCTAAACCTAAAATGTGACTATTCGAGCAACTAATTTTTTTTCACATCTCGGGTATAAAAAATATTCGCCTGCTCAAGATCACTCGCCTTGGTTGATTTAGATAAATCGTAGCTAACAGGAAGGCATAAACGATCGAATCCAACCTTTCGGATTTTTGTTTGTTTTATTTCTACAGCAGAAGCACCAAACGTCTGTATCTCTAAGTTTTTACATCCAGCCTCTTTAAATATTTCTAAGTATTCGTCTTCAGAGATTCCATTTAAACGAAAATCATCTACAAGGAGAACTCCGTTTTCGTTTAGTAAATCATAGGCTTGACAGAGCACGCCCAAAGGATCAGATAAGTGTCTAAAAGTCACAGATGAAACAATAAAATCAAATTTTTCCCCCTTTAAAGCCTGGATTTGGTTTAAATTCTCAAGGTTTGCAACGACGTATTCCTCATCGGGTATCTTAAGTCCCTCGCTATTGTAGCGGGTCGGGCGAAAGTCTGCTGCAGTGACTCCCATGACTTTGACGTTGGGAAATCGTTCTTTTAAGCCCTGCAAAAAAGACCCTACCCCACAGCCTAGATCTAGAACTGCAAATTTTTTCTTGCTTGCAAATTCTTCTGCTATCTTTGAAGCCTTTATACCTGCCACAGAACCTTGAGAATCAATAAATGTGTAATCCTTATCTTGGCCCCAATATAAATAATGAATTGATCTACCTTCAAACATCCCCTGGTGTAATGGCAGAACGCGGACTTCAAAGGATTCATCGATGAGTAGTTGAGCTTCCGCGGGCCGTTCCCGTGATGAAACTCGGAAAGAATTAGTGTTAACACATGGAGAACAATTAGAACTAAAAGACATACAAAAAAATCCCTCATATTTATAAATTATTTAATAACATTATACTACAGCAGACTGTTAAAAATCAAGTTTGGCTAGCTAGGCTATAGATAGAGGGGAATTATTTCTAGAAAAGTTTGGTAGCTGAGTTCAAGCTACGTCAAGGGAAGGTTATCTGCTACTCCGGCAAATTTGCGTATATAATCTGATAAAAAGCCTTTTTAGTGGCAATTTGGGTTTTCTTTAAAAAGGGACATTATCAAACATCTGATCAGTAACTGGATTCTGTATAAGAGACACGGAACTTACAATAGAACTAAAAAGACTGAAGAATATGCCTTGAGCGCTTTGACAGGCTAAATGAATGGATTTTTGTCTGAGATTGGGAATTGCAGCACCCGAAAGGAAGACGAGAGTGAATACAGCTTTTACTATGGCCTCTACAATGCCAGTTATTACAAGCCCAGCATATCCGAACTCTACCCCTATTCTTCTAACGAATTTTTCACTTGAGCTACATCCCTCAGCATTCCTCCATTTTGTTAAAGAATTTTGGGCGGAAACGCTTATGGGCCAGTGAGCAATTAGACTTGCTCTCTCGTAACTTATGTTTAGCATACCAAATCCTGTGTACTATTTATTCAGATCTGCCCACATACTAAAGCATTATATTCCAAATAATCCAAAGTTGAAAAGCTCAAAGGTTGATATTATTCCATCTGCTACAGCATTTTGAAAATGGCCAGGCCATTGAAAGAATGGATAGGAGAATTTTCGGTTGAATTAGGTAGGTCAGATGGAGGCTAGTGCGACGAGCACAACTTAGGAAGTTGGGCGAGGAGCAATAGGCCTTCAGATGGCCTGCATAGTCAAGCGAAAAACTCCTAAACATTCTTGAGATGGCCAGAGCCAGAATCGAACTGGCGACACAAGGATTTTCAGTCTTCCGAAATCGATTCTGAAAACTACCCCTGATGACCTTAAATCAACCTAGACCACCTAGGATACAGAGGGAGGGGAATTATTTCTAGAAAAGTTTGGCAGCTGAGATCAAGCTACGTCTAGGGAAGGTAATTTACAACTCCGGCAAATTTACGTAGTCAAACTAGCTTGCTTGTTCATTCTACACATGTCCTAATTGGGATATTTTCACTGAATGGGTTTTTTTAGAAAAAATATTAACTGAACATTAATTTGATATAGGGATTTAGGGGGACTTCTGCCCAAGTCTGGGGTTATGAAGCACGCGCACTTCGATAATCTTGGCTGACTAAGAAGGTACTGTGGTAGTTTAAGCCTTTTTCAGCTCTAACAGTGGGAAGTCAGATTTTTTTAATGGTGCTGAAGTTTTTGAAAGATACAGGTCAAAAGCACGATCAAAAGGATAAAAAATGAAACCAAGCTGGCAACAGTAAACAGATGCACGGAAAATCATGCCAACTCCAAAAGCAACCAGTGCAACTCTTTGAGTAACGGACAGATGGCTACGGTAAACTACGTTATTTTCGATACAAAACCCTTTGGAATTCATAAACCGATTCGATTTAGTGACTACATTCTGATTTTTTATTGCTTTCTCAAAAATCAATTCACATGCATACAAAAACTCCATGTAAGCTGCAAAGAAAGAGCCATAGAAAAAAGATCCAGTAAAGATTGGATAGTACCCTTCTCTCCTAAAATCTCCTGCTAAATCCATATTTCTTAAAGTATACGTCCCAAAAGGCAACGGGACTGCGCCATCACCAGATCGAATTTTTGATAAAGGAACCCATGTACGTTCTTTATGTAGAAAATTAGGATCTTTTTCTAAGAACCAATACTCATAATAGACGTCAAATTCTCCATTATTTCTTACCGAATAGCCATTGGGACGTGCAACACCCCATCCACTTTCAGAAGAATCAAATGGACGAGGGTTTAGTTCTTGACGTGTTGGAACATGACTCAAACATTGATCGATTTTGCTCATTTTATTTCTCCGTTTTTAATGTGCCTCTCGATTCTCCTCGAGTTGGCCAGAATCGAACTGACCCTTGCGAGGTTTTCAGTCTTCCCAAATCAGTACCAAAAACTACCTGTAATGACCATAAATTAACCTAGATCACTTAGGATATAGGGAATGGGAAATTATTTCTAGAAAATTTCGGTAGCTAGGACCAAGCTACGTCAAGGGAAGGCTATCTACAACTCCGGCAAGTTTACGTACCGCTTATACATTGTTGAAGATTAAGCTTGCTGACTAGCTTCTATGCTTTGCTTGTACCGATTAAAGAGGTCTGAACATTTTTCATTGTCATCTGTAATTTTTTTTAGAGTTACTTTGAATTGCTTCGAAGGGAAGCTTGGAACTCTTTGAACTTCATCTGCATTATCCAGAATTTTTTCTATAGCTTCTAAGCGATTCCCATATACCAGGTAGCCAATTAGAGGCTTAGCTTCTTTATCCATAGTGGCGCTTTCAAATAAAGCATCAAATCTCTCCATACATTCTTGATACTCCTCCCACTTTTCAAATGAATTAATTTCTTTTAGAAATCCTGACTCATAAAGAGCATATGAAAGCCACAAGCATGATAGTTCTTCTTGAACGCTTCTATGAAGCTTTGGGTAATCAACCGAAGCAGAAAATGCTAAAAATGGAAATAGTGCGAAATACAAAAAACAGAATGTTCTTTTCATCAATGTTAACTCCCTTAAATTGATCAATCATTATATAATCGCGAATTAATCTAATCTACAATAATTTTTAATTTAAAGAGCGGATGTAATTTTTGCAAAAGCTATAAATATTTTTAACTCTTATTCTAGCTTTATGATTTTCTTTTGAATAGATCCCATGTTTGAAATTTGCAGCTCGAATTGCATCAAGCCCTTTTTGCGTTCTAGCCCCAGTTGATTTACCTCCATGCATTCTACATTTACCATTTTTCATTGCCGGTTGACGGCAAAATTTTCCAGTCCGTTTTGCTTTCGCTCCGCAGAGGGCATGGGGTAATACCTCACTTTTTTCCATCCACCCCCCTATGAGAAAGATTCCCAATGATAGCCTTCCCTCCATCATTCACGTGTGTGACAAAGACTTGTTGCTGCCCCTTGTTCTTATATTTTAGAAGAGTCACAAGTGTTTCCTGAGACAACCGCAATAGTTTCGTAGCCATGTTTACCTGATGACCTGAGCTGGTGGCATGTTCTGATCCCTTTGCTCGACTAAGCCGATCTATTCCTTGGTGATGAAGAATAATAAACTGCTGTATCAATGATGCTTCTACAGGATCAGAAGGGCTCATTTTCTCGAAAACATCAATGACATAGTTCACCATATCCTTTTTCTCAAAACCATCAATATTCTCCCCAGTCAATAGTATGAGATATAAAGCATGCATTGGATCGTCATGTCCTGTAACTTGGCAAATACGTTGCTCGAATTCCTTATCCTTGAAAGAAATCTCTCCACTAGGGGAAATATCTATTACTTTTTTAGGATCAATTGATGTCATTTGGTTTTTCATTTTTTTCTCATCAGTTCTAAGGGACATTAGGGACAAATGGGACAAAACTCCCTATTGTCCTTTTTGTCCTTCGTTTTCCTTACTCTTATCAAACAAATAGGGATTCAATTCAAATACATCGCTCGGGCGCCCTACCTCTGGTTGCAGTTTCCATTCTTGGATGATTTCATGTTCCTTAAGAACCTCAATGCCTGTACGGAGATCACTTTTTTTATAACGCCTAAGTTTCCTTTGGCAATCTCGATATTTAAAGCTTTGCCTTTGCTCTCCCAATGCCCAGCTTAAGATAGACTTTGCAATCTCCATTGAGCTATCAGCTTGTGCAAGATCGAAAACAATCAGTGCATGATTTGTAAGGCAATGACCGATTTGTACAGCAGATTTCATGTCTTCTATTCCAATCTCATGTCTGGAAGGATCTTCTGCATAATATCGCATGCAGTGCAATAATCCTGCTATACGAGCAATTGCCCCAGAGAGCTTGCCTGCCCAATCTGTGATATGAGAAAGATGACCTAACTCTTCGCCCATAAGAGATTCAATTAATTTGGAATATTCGAGCCACTTTTGATAGGAAGCTTGACTCAGTTTCAATTTGCCGATTCCTACGCCTGTTCTTTTGATTGAGCAAGCATTATCGATAAGAGTCCTCAATGCATTTTGATACTCGGTTTGAACACTTCCCGGCATTGGGGCTACATCCAATTTTCTGTGGCCAATATTCGAATAAGGGATAACATAAAGAAATCGACCCAAAAGCCCCCGCCCCTTGAAAGTAGAATTTCGACATATAGTCTTAATCACTTCGGGTTGTGCAGTAAGACCCATTGTTAAGACAGCTCTATTTAAGAAAATTGGAGCACGCGATCCTCTGCCAATGCGAACGGGGCTTCCAGAGTGTCCTTGCAGGAAGAGGTCGATATTTGCTTTACCGCCCGAATAAAGGCCACCGAGGATATCAAAAATCCCCCCTTCATCACTGAGAACAGCCATCGCTTCATCATTTTCAGCCATTATGGTCCCTAGGTGTTCAGGGGTAATATCAGCAGTCCAAAGTTGCGGAATCTTTGGTATTTCTGGAATACTGTTTTCTAATTGCTCGATCTTTCTTTGAAGCTCCTCAAAAGCAAAATCCGTCATCCCTTTATTTCCGCTACTCCTTAGAGTTTTCAATCTTGCTTCTAGAGATATTGTCAAAAGTTGTGTATCGGCTGTTGAGCGCATCCCCGTATTTTTCTAAGCTACCTGTTGTTTTTCATTCACTTCTTCGCCGTCTTTAAATTTCACTCCTGCCATGACCTTTTCT
>JAAKFB010000100.1 GCA_011065235.1 Chlamydiota bacterium
GCTCTGATCTTTGAAGATTTCCCAGCAGGGCATCGAAACGACGCGCACGGATTTGTCCCGCTTCTTCAGAGCTGAGGCCACATCGAGGGCAAGTGACACTTCTGAACCCGTTGCAATAAGGCAAAAATCGGCCTTTCCGCTTTCTTTCTGGATAATGTAAGCCCCTTTGCCCATCCCTTGCTCATAGGGAATGTTTGCCCCATCGAGTGCGGGCAGGTTTTGGCGCGAAAGGATAATTGCGGAGGGTCCGCGATAGCGGAGTGCGGCCATCCACGCCATTTTCACTTCATTGGCATCGGCAGGGCGGATGACTTGGAGACGGGGAATCGCACGCAGCGATGCATACTGTTCGATCGGCTGATGTGTCGGACCATCTTCTCCCATGAAAATCGAGTCATGCGTGAATTGATAGATCACTTGCACCTGCGAGAGAGCTGCAAGACGTATGGCGTTGCGCATGTAATCGGAAAATGTGAGAAATGTCCCAATAAAAGGGAGGATCATATTGGTTTGTGCAAGTCCTGTCGCAGCACCTGCCATCGCAAATTCACGCACTCCAAATTTGATGTTGCGCCCTTCAAATTTTCCCGGAGTAACAATGGGAAAGTGTTTCATCATCGTTTTGTCTGACCCTGAAAGATCAGCAGATCCCCCGTAGAGAAAGGGAAGGAGCTCTCCAAGGATGCCGAGGCAGTTTTCCGATGCAGAGCGTCCCGCAATGGGATCTTTGATCTCGATGGCTTTTAATTTTTCTTCGAGATCGGAGGGGATCCGCTTTTCGGCCATCTTTGAAAAATCTTCTTCGAGCTCAGGTCTCACTTCTTTAAAGCGTCTGTAGAGGCCTTTCCATTTCTGTTCCAAGTCAACACATTTTTCCAAGCGTTGCTCAAAAAACGTGTAGACCGATTGAGGAACATAAAATTCTTCTTCTGGAAGGCCGAGTAGTTTTTTCACCTCTTCCACTTCTTCGACGCCAAGGGGAGAGCCGTGTGCTTTGTTGGTTCCCTGTTTGTGCGGAGATCCTTTCCCGATGATCGTATGCATCACAACAAAGCATGGGCGTTTTTGATTTTCACGGATGTGGTTGAACGTCTCTTCCATTTGATCAAAGTCATAGCCATCGATCTCATAGGTATCCCACCCATACGCCTCATAACGTTTTTTTGTGTCTTCGGAGCAACATTCAGAGAGATCTCCATCGAGGCAAATTTTATTTGAATCATAGATGAGGACCAGATTATCGAGCTGAAGATGGGCTGCGAGAGAGGAGGCCTCAGAGGAAATCCCCTCCATGATGCATCCATCCCCTGCCAAGCAAAAAATCTTGTTGTTAAAGAGGGGGAAATCCGAGGAATTGAATTTTGTGCTGAGGAGTTTCATGCCCAGTGCTTGCCCGACAGCATTGGATATTCCTTGGCCCAAGGGGCCTGTCGTCGCTTCAACCCCTTCTGTCATGTGGTATTCGGGGTGGCCAGGGGTTTTGGAGTGGAGTTGACGAAAGGCTTTGATGTCATCGATGGTGAGATTGTATCCAGACAAGTGAAGCATGGAATAGAGGAGCATGGAACCATGACCGGCAGAGAGGATAAAACGATCCCGTCCGAGCCACTTGGGATTTTTGGGGTTGTGGCGCAGGTGCGTTCCCCAGAGGAAAGCGGCAAACTCGGCACATCCCATGGGCAGGCCAGGATGCCCTGAATTGGCTTTTTGAACAGCCTCCATAGAGAGTTGTCGAATTGTATTTGCGATTTTTTCTAGCTGTTTCTTGACATCATTATCCATAGAACCACTCCTCACGTAGACTAAACATTTTTATCTGCCAGTGCAAAATCTTGCAAGGAAATAACTCTCCGCGTAAACTTTTACGCCTATGCTCTCACAAGAGATTCGTCAAAATTTTTTAAATTACTTTAAAAGTAAGGGACACACGATTGTCCCCTCCTCCCCCGTTGTTCCCCATGATGATCCTACATTGCTCTTCATCAATGCGGGAATGAATCAATTCAAAGATGTTTTTTTGGGACAGAGCAAACGCGATTATACTAGAGCAACAACATCTCAAAAATGTATCCGCGTAGGCGGAAAACACAATGATCTAGATAATGTGGGACACACGTCACGTCACCTCACGTTCTTCGAAATGCTCGGGAATTTTTCCTTTGGGGACTTTTTCAAAAAAGAAGCTATTCAATTTGCTTGGGAAGTGACCTCTCAAGTTTTTGGATATGACATGGAAAAAGTGTGGATCACTGTCTTCCGTGAAGACGACGAAGCCTACGAGCTATGGAAAGCGTATGTCCCAGAAAGCCGTATCGTCCGCATGGATGAAGCGGAAAACTTTTGGGCTATGGGCGACACCGGGCCTTGTGGCCCCTGTTCTGAGCTACATTATGACAGAGGAAGCCATTACGGTGATGCGCCAAGTCCTGTAGAAGATGCAAGTGGTGAGCGCTACATAGAATTCTGGAATCTCGTCTTCATGCAATTCAATCGCGATCAACATGGAAAAATGACCGCCCTTCCCAACCAATCGATCGATACAGGTGCGGGGATCGAACGTGTCGTTGCTCTCAAAATGGGAGTTGATAATGTTTTTCACACCGATATCTTGCGTCACATCATTGGACAGATCGAAAAGGTGACGGGCAAGACATATAATCCTGATGACCCCATACTTAGCCCCGCTTTTCATGTAATCGCCGACCATATCCGCTCCCTTTCTTTTGCCATTGCAGATGGAGCACAACCGAGCAATATTGAACGGGGTTACGTCTTGCGCAAAATTTTAAGACGCGCTGTGCGCTATGGACGCACTCTGCTCGGGATCGAAGAGCCCTTTTTAGCTCAAGTCTTGCCCGCACTCATCGAAACCATGGGAACGGATTATCGCGAGCTTATCACCGCTGAGGACCGAATTGGAGAGATTCTCACCGTAGAAGAAGAAGGATTCTTGCGCACGCTGAAGCGCGGCGGCAATATCTTGAACTCCATTGTGGAAAAAGCGCTCAAAAGTCCTCACAAACAAATCACGGGGGAGGATGCATTCAAATTGAAAGACACCTATGGCTTCCCCCTCGAAGAGATTTTGCTCATTGCCAAAGATTCCAATTTACAAGTCAACATCGATGCCTATCAGCTTTTGGAAGAGAAGGCTAAAGAACGCTCCCGTAGCGCACATGTTGTGCAGGCCCAAGAAGTGCAAGAGAGTTTGTATACAGATTTTGTAAAAAAACAGGGCTCTTGCGATTTTGTGGGCTATGGAGAGATGAAAGCCGAAACAGAAATCGTCGCCATCGTTCAAAATGGGGAATTTGTCGAATCTTTCTCAGAGGGAACAGAAGGATTTCTTTTGCTCAAAGAAACTCCTTTCTACGCAGAAAAAGGGGGGCAAGTTTCCGATATTGGTCTCATCACAAATGAAAATGCACGATTTCGCGTTGCCAATTGTCAAAACCCCTTCCCTGAAGTGATTGTGCATCGCGGCATTTTGGAGACCGGTTTTTTCAATGTAGGCGACAGAGTCACCGCCGCCATAGATGAACCACGTCGTCTCAACATCGCTGCACATCACACCGCCACCCATTTGCTCCACTATGCACTGCAACAAATTTTGGGAAGCCATATCCGCCAAGCAGGATCCCTTGTCGAGCCCAATCGCCTCCGCTTTGACTTCAATCACCATAAGCCTCTTTCCAGTAAAGAGCTTGCCCGCATCGAAGATCTCGTGAATGAAAAAGTGCGTGAAAACCAAAGCGTCAGCACCTATGAAATCCCCTTTGATGAAGCGCAGAACCGCGGTGAGATCAAGCAATTTTTCGGAGAAAAATACGGAGCGCATGTGCGCGTTGTCGACATTAATTATTCGAAAGAACTCTGTGGTGGTACTCACGCATATCACGTCGGCATGCTCGGCTATTTTCGTATTCTGAAAGAGAGTAGCATCGCCGCTGGTGTCCGTCGAATCGAGGCTTGTTGTGGAAAGGCTTCAGAAGAATTTGTCCGCAAAGAGGAATCCCATATTCAAGAGATGGCAACTCTTCTCAAAGCGCAGCCAGCGAAACTCGTCGAGCGGATTTCACAACTCTTGGATGAAAATATCGATCTCAAAGGGCATATCCGCAACCTCAAGCGCTCTCAGCTCAAAGAACTATCCGAAAAGCTCGCTGAAGAAGTGCAAAATGGTATTTTGACACGCATTGTCGATGTAGATCCCGAAGATTTGGGAGAGCTTGCCGACAATGTGATGGAAAAGCTCAAAAGTGGGCTCATCGCACTCGCCATTAAACTTCCCAACCGGGTGCAATTCATCATCAAAGTCAGCCCAGATCTCGTCAAAAAAGGGATTGGAGCTGGTGCTCTGATCAAACAAATTTCCTCTTTGATTGCAGGCGGTGGCGGCGGTCGCCCCGATTCCGCTCAAGCCGGTGGGAAGAATCCCGAGGGGATTGAAGAGGCATTCAAAACCATCAGACAATCGGTGAAAGCCGAGTGAACGCCTTAACGACCTTTTCCGACACAGTTTCGAAAGAACCCTCTGTGATGATCGAAGGACTTTGGGACAGCCCAAAAGCAGCACTCATCAGCCTTCTTGCCAAAGCGAGCAAAAAGAACATCCTGATCATTACATCAGACAAAAATGAAAATCGTCTCGTCGACAATCTTGATTACTTTGGCATTAACCACTTTTTCGAGTTTCCCGCGTGGGAGACACTCCCTGGAGAAGAAATCCCTCCCAGTCCCGATATCGTCGGGCGTCGCTTTGAAATCCTCTACAACTTCTTGCAAAACAAAGATCCCAAAGTGATCCTCTGTCCCTTGCAAGCAGCCCTACAAAAACTCCCCTCTCCCCAAAAACTCAAACCCAATTGCAACTTATGGAAAGTAGGCGAAGAAATCCCCTTTGACGTCCTCGATGAGTTTTTACAAGCGCTCGGATACCGAAAAGAACCCGTTGTCGCAGACAAAGGGCACTATGCACTGCGTCTGGGCATACTCGATATTTTCCCCCTCTCCTCTCCTGAGCCCTTTCGCGTCGAATTTTTCGGCGATGCAATCGAATCGATCCGCACCTTTGACCCCATCGGGCAAAAGTCGATCCAAAAAGTGAATCAGCTCTTTATTTGCCCCGCATCAGAACCCAAACTTCTCGAAGAAGAAAAGTCTCTATCCATGCTCCTGGATTACTTAAGCGAAGAGACCATCGTCATCTTTGATGATCTTTTAGCTCTCGAAGACAAGTATGTTGCCCTAAAAGGGCACCGCTCCCGCTTTTTTGCAACCATCGAAGAGTTTTTAGAGCGGGCAAAATCTCTCCAGCATTTCTATTGGACAAAAGAACAAATGGAAGAACTCTCTGCAGTCGAGATGAAAAAGCGGCTCGGTCGAGATTTTTATAGTGGCAAAAGCCCCTTGCAACCGATCGAGTTTGAGATTTTCGGTCAAAAACTCTCCTCAAAGCGGTGGCTGCATCCCTTTCGTACGATTCGCGATTTTTTCTCTCCTTCCCAAGAGATGAGCGCCTCCTCCAAAGAAGAGATCTTGCAAGGGATCCATCGCTTGTCCAAAACACCCCTTGAGCTTCACCTACTCACCGCAATCGAATCGGAAGAAGAAACCCTAAAGAAAAAACTCCAAGAAGATGCGATCGACCTTCCTGAAAATACCACATTCGAAAGAGCCTATCTCTCAAGCGGATTTGTCATCCCCGAGAGTCAATTCGCGATTCTCCCGATGACAGAGCTCACAGGCCGTTTTCGGGTCCGCCGCCAAAAATGGCGCGGCACCTACCATACGCCCGCAGCCGAGTTTCATGAGCTCAAGCCAGGAGATTTGGTCGTTCATTTTCACAACGGAATCGGAAAATATCTCGGTATTGAAAAGCGAAAAAACCACCTTGGCAATGAATCGGAATTTCTCGTCATCGAATACTCCGCTGGCAGCAAACTCTTTGTCCCGATCGCCTCAAGCTATCTAGTCTCTCGCTATATCGGTGCTTCCGAAGAGACTCCCACTCTCAGCCAGCTCGGTACGCAAAAATGGCACCGGGCACGGATCCAAGCGCAACAAGAGATCGTCGGCTATGCTGAAGATCTCCTGAGACAAGGCGCCGAGCGCGAATTGCATGGGGGATTTGCCTATCCCACCGACTCCGACGATCTGATCAATTTTGAAATCGATTTTCCCTTCGTCGAAACCGACGATCAAAGTGCGGCAATCATCGCTGTGAAGCAAGACATGACCTCCGAAAAAGCGATGGACCGGCTCATTTGCGGCGATGTGGGCTATGGCAAAACCGAAGTGGCCATGCGCGCCGCCTTCAAGGCCGTTTGCGATGGGAAAAAGCAGGTCGCCATTCTCGTTCCGACAACCATCTTGGCCATGCAACACTATGAAACCTTTTGCGAGCGGATGGCCAACTATCCGATCAATATTGGAGTTGTCTCCCGCTTTTCGCCTCCTAAAAAAGTCCGCGAAAATCTGGAAAAAGCCAAAGCCGGTGCCCTCGATATTCTAATCGGAACCCATCGGATCATCAGCAAAGACGTTGGCTTCAAAAACCTCGGGCTGATCATCATCGATGAAGAGCAGCGCTTTGGTG
>JAAKFB010000101.1 GCA_011065235.1 Chlamydiota bacterium
CGCGAAAAACACCAGAAAAACTCGAGAGACTGCCACTGGTGCTCATTTCTGCAAGGTTGGTCATTTTAGAGAGCTTTTCCGATGCTTTCTTAAACCTTGATGAGAGTAGATCATTAACTTTAACCATGTAAACCCGCTTTACATTCGTTTGAGTAGCTCTATAGTGAGCGATTTATAGTCTTCGGCAGCACGGCTTTTGGGAGCGGTCTCGAAGATTGGTTTGCCATGAATGCTGGCTTCTGAGACGCGTACATCACGTCTGACTTTGGTATTAAAGAGCTTGCCGGGAAAGGTTTGGTCGATGAGTTTTTTAAAAGCTTCGTTGCTTTTTCCGCGGGGATTCCAGAAGGAGAGAGCGACACCTAGAACATCCAAAGGGTGGCGATGAGAGAGATTTTCCATGAACTGTCCCAAGCGCTCTAATCCTTTAACGCTGTAAAACTCGGGTGTCGCGCAGACAAGAGAATAATCCGATGCAATGAGTGCCGATTCTGTAAGCCAACAGAGAGAAGGAGGTGTATCGATAATGACAGTATCATATTTTAAGGATTTGAGAATTTGACTGAGTTTTTCGTGGGAATAGCGATCTGCTGCAAGATCCCCTGTTACTTCGACCCGCTCCAACCAGGTATCTGCTGGGATGAGATCGAGATTGCGAATCGTAGTTTTGAGGATGACCTCTTCGACTTTTTTTTCGCCGAGCAAAACAGGTGCTAAACTGTCATGTGCATCGGGATCGTAACCGAGGCCCGTTGTCAAATTGGCTTGCGAATCAAAGTCGATCAGCAAGACTTTTTTCTTGTGGAATTTTGCAAAGGCAGCGGCGATGTTTAGCGACGTTGACGTCTTCGCCGTGCCTCCCTTAAAACTGCTAACTGCTATGCGCTTCATTGCTTAGAATTTGTTTGGATAGGTTCATGTTTCTCAAAATAAGATGAAAGGGCCTTATCTTCGGATTCTCTTTTGAGTGTACCCAAAAACGCATTAAGATCCACTTCTCCAATCACCACGTTATCGCGGCGACGAAGGGATACTGTTTGATTTTCCACTTCGCGATCTCCAACTGTCAACATGTAGTTGTATTGCAGAAGTTGTGCATCGCGTACTTTTTTGCTGACCGATTCATTGCTAGCGTCAACGTCACATTCGTAACCCAGATCGCGCATTTGTTTGCAAAATTCATGTGCATAAGTGTTGTGTCTTTCGGCAACGGGAATGAACCGTGCTTGACGCGGACTGATCCACAGGGGAAATTTCCCAGTGAAATGCTCGATCAAAATCGCAAAAAACCTCTCAATAGATCCAAAAATTGCCCGATGGATCAAGATCGGTCTTTTGTGAGCCCCATCGTTGTCCATGTATTCGAGGTCGAATTTTTCAGGAAGAGACATATCCAATTGAATGGTTCCACATTGCCACGATCTTCCGAGAGCGTCTTTGATGTGAATATCGATCTTTGGTCCATAAAAAGCGCCATCGCCTTCGTTGATTTTATAGGGCTGGCCGTATTGATCAAGAGCTTCTTTTAGGCCGCGTGTGGACACTTCCCAATCTTCATCAGTTCCAATGCTTTTTTCTGGCCGGGTGGAAAGTTCGTAGAAATATTCCAGACCAAAAGTGCTATAGATTTTTTCTACGAGATTGAGGATTTCCAAAATCTCATTTTTGATGTCTTGTGGACGGCCAAAAATATGGGAGTCATCTTGATGGAAACTGCGGACACGCAATAATCCGTTGATCGATCCAGAGAGTTCATGTCGATGGACATGGCCAAATTCAGCAATCCGCATCGGGAAATCTCGATAGCTATGCAAATTCGATTTGTAAAAGAGCATACACCCGGGACAGTTCATCGGTTTGAGTGCAAAATGCTCTTCTTCGATCTCAAAGGAATACATATTCTCTTGATAGAATTCCCAATGTCCGGAGGTTTCCCAAAGATTTTGGCTCAAGAGCATTGGGGTTTTGATTTCAGTGTATCCCGCATTTCTTTGAAGATCTCGCAGAAAGCCAATTAGCTTGTTCCAAATGATCATCCCATGTGGATGGATAAACGGCATACCGGGGCCTTCCCCTCTAATTGAAAAGAGATCGAGCTTGGGACCTAAAATTCTGTGATCCCGCTTTTTTGCTTCTTCCAGTACATGAAGATATTGCTTGAGCATTTTTCGATCGGGAAAAGAGACCCCATAGATGCGAGTCAACATTTCTCGCTCACGATCTGCTCGCCAGTAAGCACCGGAGGTTTTCATCACTTTGAAAGCTTTGATTTTGCCAAGTGCTGGCAAATGAGGGCCGCGACAGAGATCGACGAATTCCCCTTGGGAATATCCACTAATCAATCCTTCAAATTCACTGATCAATTCTTCTTTGTAGGGATTGTCTTTAAAGTGTTCTAGCGCCTCTTTTTTATCTTTGAATTCATAGCGTTCGGGCTTGTAGTTTTCCTTTAGAATTTTTGCGATTTCTTCTTCAATTTTAGGAAAATCGGCATCGGAGATAGTCAAATTGGCAAAGTCATAGTAAAACCCATTTTTAATCGGAGGACCAATCGTCGGCTTAGCGTCTGGCCAAAGGCGCAAAATAGCTTGTGCCAATACGTGAGCGGAGGTGTGCCAAAAAACTTCTTTACCTTCCACATCCTCAAAGTTCCAGAAAATGACCTTATCGCCCGCTTCCAAAGAAGCCGTCAAATCTCTTGTCACACCGTTGATATTGGCAGCTAACGCTTGCTCGGGGCCGCGCAGGTTGAGTTTTTCTGCAAGATCTTTGCAAGTTGCTCCGTCAGGAAGCTCGATTTGCTCATGTTGATATTCGACTAACATAAAATTTTTTTCTCCAAAAACACGCAACTTAATTGTACTTCAATAGAGGGTAATGTTCAATGCTGGTATATTTGTCATGATGGACCCAGAATTTTTTTCAACCCGATGTAAAGAACGATCGATTGCTCTTGCCGATGAGCTCCTCGACGAAATGGGCAACCTACATCAAGTCAAAGAGGCTCTTTCTCGCCTCAAAAAAGAAGGTTACATTCTCGCTCCCTTGAGCTATAGCGATAGCGATATTACCGAGCACCAAGTGCGCGTCTTAGAAATTCTCATTGCAGAACCTGCCCTCGCTCAACGACTGAGCAGCTTTGGCTTGCCCCTTTGCGATCGTCAGATCGAAAACATGATCGCCATCATGTTCGATACAGACCAGCTCACAGATCGTCACGTGATCTGGGCAGCTCTCTCAGCGCTTCTGTGTCCCTTGCGCCAAAGCGTCGGCTCCTGTTTTGGAACGGCCCCTGCAATTCTCATCCATGAAGAGCAGCCCCTACAATTTTTAGAAGATATCCAAATGCTTCTATCCAGAGGACATCTCACACGCACTTTTGCCGGCACGGAGTTTACCGTGCCCATCAGCCCCTCACCAGGCCTCGGCGGATCGGATCATCGCGTGTTTTTAGAAGAGGCGCAAACCCGGCTTCTCAAAGAGTTCAACCTAAAAGCCAAAGATCTCATCAAACCACCCACCCGCCAAAGTCCCAAGCTCGAAAAAATCGAGCAATTGAAAATGGCCCTACAAAAAGAGAAATGGCACTTTGTTGCGAAAACGGATCATCTTCTTCTCAAAACCTGGGAATACACCCTCGCATCCTTTGTCGATGTGAAAACCGAATTCTCTCGGTGGAATCTCTATTCGAGCTTAGGCCTTCATGCAGAGGAAAAAGGGGGCATCGGAGAGCTGGTTTATGTCTATCTTCAGCAAAAGCTCGAAGAGACGAATAAAAAGCTCAATCATTTTCAGCAAGAATATGAGATCGCATTTGATCAAGTGCGGACGACAGAATCTCTCATGCGGGGAATCTCATCAGAAACTGAAGGAAGAAGACTCAAAGCCGAGCACCAAGCCCGTGTTTATCATCTCCGTTCCTGTGAAGAGATGCGCGATCACTATCATACGCGCGCACAAAACACCGCCAATTTTTTCACTTTTTTTCTAGAGAACATCGATGAAAAGTTCCAAGAGCATTTTCAAGAAGTCTACGATGCCGAAATGCAAGAGGTTGCTCCCACTCCCTATGACGATTCTCCAGCTGGCTTTCGTCTCCTCTACAAACACGGCCGCACTCACGTGGGGAGCTGGACCTTCATTCACAATTCTCACGAGTACATTCAAGCCCTTCGCCAGTTTTTCATCTCGATTGAAAACCCCCTCATCGAAACCTGCACCTGGGAAGAGGGCAAAGAGGAGATTTCCCACCTCACAACCGCAATTGTCCATCATCTCAACACAGACGAGTTTCTAACTTCCGCCTTCAAACGGATGGCCAAAGCCCACCGCGTTCGTCTCCAAGCAATTCCCCTTGAACAAATGGAGAAAAAACCATGGGCCTACACATCCGGCGGCACTCTTCCCACTCTTCTCAAGACCTATTTTCGCCGCGAGGGCTCCCTCTCTGAAGAAGCCCGTTGGGTGGAAAGCCCTCAAGATCTCCTCATTTTCTTTCTCGATATCCTCAAAATGCTCCCGCCTCGCATCACACAAGCCTTCATCGAAGATTCCAAAAAGCGGATGCTTGCCACTTCTCCCACCCACGTTTTTTCCATTCTTCCCGGTCAAGAACTCTTCTGCAAAGGGTGGGAAGATCCTGGCTTTACATATACCTGGGTCCGCGATCAGATCCTCCATCCCCGCAAGCATTTTTACCAAAAGATCAGACTCGAGGCCCACGAACAGCTTCTACTCATCCAGGCCTATGCAGAAAAACTTCCCCTTCTCCAAGCCCACGAACTCCAACGGCAGTTTGTCCCCTCTGATAAACCGCTTACAATCGGAGCTTTTCGTAAAAAACTCCCTCATACTCCTCAAACCGATGCTTTCCTCTACGAGATGCTTCCCCTGATCACTCCCTCCCAAGCAGAAGCTCTCATCCAAAAGCTCGATCTCAAAATTCTCGCTCCTTACAGACCCATAGGTCGTCGCCCCTTCCACGACCTGCTCATCTCCGCCTATCCCTCACACCAATCCACAGACCTTCACACTCAACTTGCCACCCTCATGGAAAATGAAACCCTAGCTCCTCCCCGGCCGCTTCTTTTTGCCGACACGAACTGGGCGAAGTTCTATTTTTCCTTCCTTGTCAATCCCGCCACACTCAACCTAGAGCTCTGGCGCACAGACAAAATCGGCCTTACAGGCGCGCCCATGCGCGAGTGGGAGCATTTCGTCAATGGGACAGTGAAAGAGAACTGGAGTGTCTTCTTCAGACCTTATGAGTATCAGGCTTAGTGACTTAAGTTTCGTTATTGCACAAAAATAGAATAAGAGGGTATGATAATCAACAAGAGTTGGTTAGTGACACCCGTTAAGCAACTCGAGTTGTTTAACGACATCAAATTTTGCTCGTTAAGCAACTTCTGTTGATTAACGAAGGAGGTTTCCGATGTCCCGAAGTGGTAATTTAGTTAAACAGCCTACGGGTTATCGAGCTTTTATCCCTTCCTCTCTTCCTCCTATCCCAGCTATTCAAATTGAAGATGGGATTCAGCATATTTTGACAGATGCCAATATTGCACTAGGTAGACTCGATATGATGGGATATCTAGTACCCAATCTCGAGCATGTGATTGCAATGTACGTGAGAAAAGAAGCTTTGCTCAGCTCCCAAATCGAAGGAACGCAGGCTTCTTTAGAAGATGTCTTTGATTTTGAGAATAATATTCCCATTCGGAACGTTGAAGATGTGAAAGACGTGGTCCATTATATCAAGGCTTTGAACCACGGAATCGAAAGATTGGAAACGATTCCAATGAGTGTTCGACTCATCAAGGAGATTCATGACATTTTGCTTACAGGAACACGAGGAAAAGAAAAAAAACCAGGAGAATTTCGAAAGTCACAAAATTGGATTGGTTTTGCAGGTTCTACATTGATGACAGCAAATTTTGTTCCACCACCACCCAATGAGGCCGCGGATGCAATGAGTGAGTTGGAAAAATATTTCCATACACATTCTGACCTTCCTCTACTGGTAAACTGTGCCTTAATCCACTACCAATTTGAAACGATACATCCTTTCCTTGATGGAAACGGTAGAGTAGGGCGTCTTTTAATTACGTTCTTTCTCCGTTGGAAAGAGGCGTTGCGATTTCCACTTTTATATATGAGCTATTACTTCAAAATCCATCGTCAGGAATATTACGATCGTCTGAATTTAGTAAGGGAGCGAGGCGATTTTGAGCAATGGGTGGAGTTTTTTTTAAAAGGAATTGTTTGGACAGCAGATTCTGCAATGAGGACGATTAAGAATATCGTGGAACTTCATGAAAAAAACCGAAAACTCGTAATTGAGAAAAAGATGCCAATATCTGCAATGGCTCTTTTGGATTATCTATTTGAAAAGCCTCAAGTTTCAGTTCAAACTATTGCAAAGTACTTTAAAATTTCTTCGCAGGGAGCAGCAAAACTGATCAAGCAGTTTCATCAATATGAGATACTGAAAGAAATCACCGGAAGAAAGAGAGATAAACGAAATGATTATTGGGAATAT
>JAAKFB010000102.1 GCA_011065235.1 Chlamydiota bacterium
AGCTTTAGCAGTAGTGCCTAAATTCATTATAATACTTTTCGCAATTTTATATACAATCAACTCAATTTTTTCAAGGGATAGGAACTTGATTTTATTATCAAGCTCTTTTGGTGATAATTTCTGTACATGGTTTACATTAATCATAAAAATTCTCCTGTATTTTTGTTATTTGGAGTAGGATTCGATGCGCTTGTACCAGCCGTTGAGCCATTGCTCTTCATTGCGGGTAGCAGGGGAGTTGCGCACACGCCTTGCGAGGACTTTTTTCGCACTGGTGGCGAATGCTGAGACGAGTTGGTCTTCTTTCACATCATCGGGGATATTTTGCAATACTTGCAAAAGACCCCAGCCTTCTGAGCGGTACCGCTCATTGGGAGAAAGCCCCGTCCCTTTGAAATTTACATAGTCGAGAAGAGCATAGCCCCCTTTGGGTGAGTTTTTGAGCGCTTCGAGATGGGCTTTTTGCCCTTCAGTCAATTGGGGAAGGAGCTGCACTTCTGCTGTTTTGAATCGCTCAAAGAGAAAACTGATCTGTAGATCGAGTGTATCGGAGAGAAGAGTGCGCAATTCGCGGACTTTTTTCCCCCGGACGTCTTTAAGAAAGGCTTCTCGGGTTTTCCAGGGAAAGCCTTTTTTGGACTTAATCCAAGTGGGAATCGTTTTTTCTGTATCTTTGAACTGATCAGATAGGAAATCGATGAGTGCGGGGAAGGTTTCTTCGAACTTTTTGGTGGAGCCGGTTGGATACCAGATGAAATGGCCGATTCCAAGCGAGGGGAACTCTTCATTGGGATTCCAAAAAACGAGTCCATCAAGCGTGCCGCGGCATTCGTTTTGCCAAACTTTTAACCCAATTTGATATATATCACGCTCCGTCAGCTTTTGTGAATTTGGACTGGCTGCGACTTTGCCAAATCGTCCCTCCTCGTCACCCTTCCCTATTTGGGAATGGTGCTCCTCGGTCGGATCAATTTGGCTTTGTCTCGCTAAGTCCAAATTCACAAAACCTTTCTGCGCGTGATATAGAGATTCTTGCTCGAGTTTGAGCTCGCCACAAAAAGCGATAGTGGGGATGAGGAGAAGATAGAGGAGTTTCATGCGAGTCGTCTTTTTTTTCGTTTGCCTATGAGTAGTATCGCAAGCATCGCGATAAAAATCCAGCCCATCAAGTAGAAACAATCATTAATACCCAGGACGGAGGCCTGCTTATCGATCATGTCATTGACGATGGTTTGTGCTTTTTCTCCGGTGATGCCTATCTGATCGAGTTGTCCGTAAAAGTTATCGACTGGATCTCGGGCGGGAACGACTTGCGCAGCGAGATTGGCGTGATGGAAGGCGCTGCGGCGGACCCATAAGGTTGTGAAAACAGAAGTTCCAACTCCTCCCATCATGGCACGCACAAAATGAAACATACCCGTTGATGAGGGGAGCTTGTCTTGGGGGATATCGCGCACGGATAAGTTGAAGAGGGGAACGAGGAAAAATAACAGTCCAAGGCCAAAAAGAAAACGGGAAATTCCAACGTGAAACAAATCGACATCTGTATTAAAAAAAGCTCCATCAAAAGAGGAAAGGGCAAAAAAGATGAGGCTGATGCCAAGGGGAAGAATGGCTCCTATTTTGTTGACTAGCCTTGCAATGGGTGCGGAAAAAAGCATGGGAATAATGCCGATTGGGGCGACGGCAATTCCCGCCCAAATGGGGGTATAACCCATATACTCTTGTAGCCAAAGAGGAACGAGGACGACGCCTCCGAAGTAGACGGCATACATGGTCGCGATGAAGATGATCGACAGGGTATAGCTGGGGATTTTGAGAAGGCGCAGTTCCAAAAGAGGAGCTTTTCGGGTCAGTTCATAGGCAACCAAAAAGACGAAACAGATAAGGGATGTGGCAGCACATGTTCGGATGATGGGAGAGTTCAGCCAGTCGTATTGTTCTCCCTTATCGAGTAAAAATTGGAGGCATGTGACCGCAATCGCAAGAAGGAGCAGCCCGATCCAATCGGTTGAGACTTTTTCACGCGGGGTTTCAAATGCTTTTAAAAAGAAGTGGATCACTGCAGCTGCAAAAAGTCCCAAGGGGATATTGATGAAAAAAATCCAAGACCAATGGATGTCATAGGAGATCCAACCTCCTAAAACGGGTCCAAGAACGGGAGCAACGATGACGACGGTGCTCCAAAACGCAAGAGCGCTGTTGCGCTTTTCAGGAGGAAACATCTGGATAGTCAATGTCTGCGATAAGGGGATGAGAGGTCCTGCTGCGAGTCCTTGAAGGAATCGGGCAATGACGAGCATGGTGAGGCTTATCGAAACTCCACAGACCCAAGAGAGAGCAACAAAACCAAGGAGTGAAAGAACAATCAAGCGGATGAGTCCAACTCGTTTGGTCAGCCAACCGCTAAGGGGGAGTGAGATGGCACTTCCCACAGCAAAAGCTGTGATGACGTAGATCCCCTGATCTGGGCTAGCGGCGAGGTCTCCAGCGATATAGGGAATGGCAATATTGGCGATGGAGTAGTCCAATACGATTAGAAAGGTCGCAAGGGATACCGCTATCGTCGAGATGATGAGAGGAAAGCCCTTGAGATATTTAGTTTCCGTCATCGGTCTCTTTTAGGGTGATATTTTGCTCGAGAATTTTTTGGACGATTTGATCTACACCTTCATCCTGTTTTTCAAAAATATCGGTAGAATATAGGGCTCCTGGGGGCATTGGAGCGGGGATCATTTTTCCACTCGTATCGTGTATGTCGATTGTCACATTCATCGATAGCCCTAAATGGAGAGGATTGCGCTTGATTTCACTGGGCTCGAGTCGAACGCGGACGGGAAGGCGCTGGACAATTTTAATCCAGTTTCCGGTTGCATTTTGAGGGGGCAATACAGACAGGACACTTCCGGTTCCCGCAGAAAGCCCCACCACTTCTCCGTGATAGACGACATCTCCGCCATAAATGTCAGAAGTGAGCTTGACCGGTTGGCCCACTCTCACTTTTTTGAGTTGCGTTTCTTTGAAATTGGCATTGACCCAGATCTCATTGAGAGGAACGATCATCATCAGGGGAGTTTCAAGTGAGATTGACTCTCCCACTTGGGCTTTTTTCATGGCGACGATTCCGTTTGAAGCAGAGCGGATCGTGCAGCGCTGAAAATTGACGTAGCTCTCTCGGACAGCATCTTCGGCTCTCTTGACAAGAGGATGGGTGGGAATGGTGGTGTTTTCTACTTGAGCTTCAGCTCCACGCAGAGCGTGATCAGCCCCAATATAAGCTGCAAAGGCTTCAATAAAACGGGCTTCGGCTTGTTGAAAATTCTCTTTCGAGACGCTTCCTGAAGGGAGGAGTTTTTTCCGGTGCTGATATTCTTTGGCTGCGAAAGAGAATTCCGCTTTTCGGATTTCTTTGTCTGCTTTGAAGGTTCCCACTTTTTCAAAGAGGCTGACGACATTACGTACGGTTTCGGCCATGGTATTTTTTGCACTTTCAAAAGCCAATTTCTGATCAATGGTATCGAGTTGAATGAGAACGCGTCCTTCTTCGACCACTTGAGTGTCATCGACGGTGACTTCTGTGATATAGCCAGGTATTTGAGAGGTGACAACGACTTGGTTGCCGTGGACATAGGCATCACGTGTATATTCTTCAAAACGCCAAATAAAGAGCCAAAGGAAGAAAATCCCAATTGTAATGGCTATAAACCCAATACCGATTCCCCAGAGGATTTTTTTTCGGTTTTTGTGAGGAGTTACTGCCTCTTCATTCAAAAGGCACCTCCGCACTGCAATATCCACCTCCAAGGGTTTTAATCAGATGAACGGCAGCAATTGAGCGTTTATATTGGAATTGAATTCTTTTAAACTCTTCTTGCAAGAAAGCGTCTTGTGTATCTAAAAGCTCAAGGAGATTACTCACAGCGTGTTCATAACGCAGGGACATGAGTCTTCGGTTTTGTAACTTGTTCTGCACGAGCATCGTCTCGACTTTGAGACTCTCATCCGTGGTCTTCAAAATAATGAGCTGATCGGCGACTTCTTTCACAGCGCGCAAAACAGCGTCGTTATAGGCAAAAATCGTCTCTTCAAATTCTGCTTGTCTGGCGCGTAAATGCGCTTTCAAGCGTCCAGCTGTGAAAATCGGGAGGTGAAAAGCGGGTTTGACAGATGCTGCACGGCTACTCCAGCTGAAAAGTTTGCTGAAGAAGACACTGTCGAGACCCGCTAATGCACAGAGGTCGACCCGGGGATAGAAATCCGCTTTTGCAGCTCCTACGAGATGAGCTGTAGCTTCTACTCTCCAGATATGGGCCATCAAATCAGGACGTCTTGCAATCAAGTTAGAAGAAATGTTCTCGGGCAAAGGGAATTCCATCTCTTTGGAAAGAGAGACCCTTTTGACGGTTTCACAGGTGTCTGGCCCTTCTCCGAGAAGTAGATTGAGCATATGTTTGCTAAGCGCGATTTTTTGATCTGCAAAAAGGATATTTTTGTTAATGACGAATAGTTGCTCTTCAGCGTTCAAACGTTGACTGGAATTATCGAGAGCATTTTCTTGTCTCAATTTGGTCAATTCAAAAAGGCGAGTGAGCACGTGGCGCTCTTCTTTGAGGATCTGCAATTTTTTTAATTGACCCTGAAGCTTAAAATACACAGAGGCAACCGATGTGCTGAGTGCGAGAATAGCGTTTTGCCGCTCAGCTTCTTCAGCCTTTGCCATGCCAATGGCAGCTCGATAGATGTTGCGGTTCTTTCCCCAGAAATCGAACTCATAGTAAAAATTCACATCGATCTCATACTCGGTGATGTTTGAGGGAAACATCGGTGTAAAGGCTCGATAAAAATCATTTTTGTTCAAATACTGCCAATCGAGATCAGCAGAAAATCCGAGAGTAGGCAAAAGATAGGATTTCTTGATCTTGGCCTCTGCCTCTGCGGCGCGGACTCTAGCTTCGACCCTCTGCAAGGTGGGATTCTCGGCAAGAGCATGGCAGATCAGATGAGAAAGCTGGGGATCGTCGAACATTTCCCACCAGTCTTCATCGGGAAAATCCCCTTGAGTGAAGAGCTCTTCTGTAACTTCATCAAGATGGGGAACCGGCATCATCTGACAGCGGGCTTCATCGATGGGGATTTTGACACACCCACCTACCAAAAATAAGGACAAAAGGATACCGACGGCAAGACGAACCATACCCTCTCTATACTTAAAAAAAAGTTTTACATGAATGCTTTTTCGATGAGGGCTCCCCCTAGACAAATCTTTCCATCATAGAAAACAATGGATTGGCGGGGCGTGATGGCCCGTTGCGGCGTATCAAAGGTGACATTAACGGCATGGTTGTCAATGACTTCAACACTGCAGGGCTGATCTTCTTGGCGATAGCGGATTTTGGCCCGGCATCGCTTAGGGAAATTTTTCGTCGTTGGCTCTATTGCGATGAGTCCAGGTGCATAGAGAGCGGGGTGATCGGAGCCTTGCTCAATGAAGACTACATTGCGCTGCATGTCTTTGCCCACGACAAACCACGCCTCTCCCGGCCCGCCGATGCCAAGTCCTTTGCGCTGACCAATCGTGTAATAGGCGGCGCCATCGTGCTTGCCGATGATTTCACCTTTGAGATTTTCAAAGTCGCCCTTTTGGTAGGGGATATACTGGCTGATGAACGTTTTAAAGTTGCGCTTGCCGATGAAGCAGATCCCGGTGCTGTCTTTTTTGTCGTGGACAGGCAGCCCGATATCTTTAGCAATGCGGCGCACTTCACTCTTGGGCAAGTGTCCAATGGGAAATAAAACCTGATTGAGAATCTCTTCCTTTAACGTGTAGAGAAAATAGCTCTGATCTTTTCCAGGATCCGCCCCTTTGAGAAGTAGGCCGTCTTTGATTTGGCAATAGTGTCCTGTAGCGAGAAAATCCGCTCCGAGACTTTTGGCTTTTTCAAAGAAGACTTGGAATTTGATCTCTCGGTTGCAAAGGACGTCGGGGTTAGGAGTATAGCCCATTTTCAACTCTTCAACAAAATGGGAAAAGACAAGGTCCCAATATTCTTGGACAAAATTCACTGAATAGAAGGGGATTTGAAGGAGATTTGCGACTCTAGCTGCATCTTCGTAATCTGTTGCAGACGTGCAGATTCCATCTGCGTTTTTCTCTTCCCAATTTTTCATGAAAAGACCCACCACCTCATAGCCTTCTTGCTTGAGCAAATAGGCAGCAACTGAGGAGTCGACTCCTCCTGACATTCCAACGACGACTTTCACTTTACTGGATTGGGTTAAATTGTTACGATGATACCATGGAACTGGTAATTAATGCATTAACAGGGACCCCTTGGTGGGTTTATCTTTTATTTGTCTATTTTTTATATGTGGGAATCAAGAGTTTAAAACCCCGCGTCATTTCATTAAAGAAAATTTTGATCTTACCCCTAATTTTATTCGTTTGGTCTTTGTATGGGCTCATTGTAAAGTTTCATGGGA
>JAAKFB010000103.1 GCA_011065235.1 Chlamydiota bacterium
TGTGCTCTTTCACCTTTGTGTCCGATTTTATGATTTGAGAGATCAAGCTTCTGAAGTGATTCTTTTTTCTCAAGCGATGCCACCATTGCTTTTGCACCTTCTTCTCCAATTTGGTTATTTGAGAGGTCAAGCTTCTGAAGAGATTTATTTTTCTCAAGCGCTCCGCCCAGCGCTTTTGCTCCTTCGTCCCCAATTTGGTTTCCCTCGAGGATAATTATCTGAAGAAAGTTTATTTTCTCAAGTGTTCTACCCAGCGCTTTTATTCCCTCGTCTCCAAGTTGGGCTTTACAGAGATTAAGCTTCTTAGAAGAGTGATTTTTCTTAAGAAAGGCCGCGAGAGCTTTTTTTACTCTCTCGTCTTCGAATTTATTTGACTGAAGCTTACGTTCTAATAATGATGAGGAATTCAGCTCAAATGCTATTGCAAGTGCTTTTACTTCCTCAACTCTAGAAGAGTGTTCGTAGATCTCTGGGTAACCACTTAATAGCTCTTTTTGTTCTCGTACGATTTGACCCACTCTATTTTCTCCTAAAAGTTTGCAAAAAAGGAAATGAAGAGGAACAGGTTCCGTTCCCCCCAAAATCCTCCAATCTATTAAAATTTTTAATAAAAGTTCACAAATCTCGACATCCGCATCATCTTGTTTGAGATATTCCGCAATTATGACTAGCTTGGCTTCTTGCTTTATTTTCTGCTTTATTTCCTGCTCTAACTCTTCTATTTTTCGTTCGGCAATTTGTTGATCACTGGAGAGCTTAAGAAGATGTGTATGGGTCAGAAGATGCATTCTTTGTTCAACGGAAAGACATTGCATACGAGGGTCAATTTTTTTTACTTTTCCAACACACGACACAGCTGTTTCGACTTTTTCTTCTAATAAGGCTTGAGCAGAGATTTCATAATATAACTGAACGCATTCTTTGACTTTTCCTTGTTTCCCTAGTAGTTCTGCTAAAGCGAAGGCATTGTCAAATTGATTAAAGGTTTCATATGCTTTGCGATAAGTTCTTTCCGCTAAATCCAGCTGTCCATTTGCTTGATAACTTGCTCCCAATTTATTCCATAGAGAATTGAGTTCATTATTGAATCGCCAAGGTTCTTGGGTATTCAATTCCAGATACACGCGTTCCAGCTGTTCATAAAAGGACACTTTCTTTGCATCACTTAAGTTTAGGACTCTTTGACCTGTTCTACCAAGCGCATACGCTTCGTTCCAATGCTCTCTAGCAGCTAGTAATGATACTCCTGTCGTAAACCACTTGACTTGTTTATCGAGTTTGTTCAGTTCCTCATAACTTTCAAGAACTTTTAGGCATTGCTCTGGAGATTCTTCAATCTGAAAGACTATTTTATTCAGCTTCAAAGCTAATTTATTCAATTTTAGATCTTCGCATGATCGAGTTACTCCATCCCAAAATTCACCGATGTAATTTCTATTCGCTTCTTCAATAGTTTTTGGCAAAATTTCACTAATATTTAACAAAATAAGAACAGTGTAAATTACTCCCTCCGAATCTGTCAGACCATTTTCAGGAAATAGCTTGCATATACGATCTATTAAATTGTAAAAATCTTTAACGGCAATGATATGATAAAGTTGTTTGAAATAAGTCTGGTTTTTTTCAATTGAATTATTTTGCAAGTCAGCTAGCTCGAAATAAAGTTCAAACAATTCTGGATTTTGTATTAGAGCTTGTTTATAAAGTGTAATCGATTGTTCGGGCTTTTCCTGAGACAAATTTCTCGCTACCTGAATTCTAAGTTTTTGAGCGTTAGATGATTCACCACTAAGCTCATAAAGTTCAATCAACAACAGATCAATTTCAAAGCTAGCTGTTTTGCCTTTTTGGCAACGCTCTAAAGTTTCTACGGTTTCTACGATTTTTTCATCTTCCAATTGGTAACAGGCAAGATATAGATAAGCTAGCGTTGCTTTCTCAATTTTTTCCATCCTTTCAAATAAGAAAGGCAGTCCCACGTAATCTCGCCAATTTTTCGAATATTGAAAAGCTTTTCTATAACTATCCAATGCCCCCATGTACTCACCTTCTTTTTCATATTCCTCAGCCATTTTTAAGTTGCTTTGAGCAAGTTTTGAATTTTCCTTAGTAAAAAGGGAAAAATTGGGAATCGGATCTTGATTTCGCCACTTTTCTACCTTGTCTTCAACAATGCGATTCGGTACAAGCGTTTGGATCGGTTCACGGTTAAGAGGACATCTCGCATCTTTAACTAGTAATTTTTCTATGGCGCTTTTTTCAAACGTATGCCCATGATCGTCAATCACAGGCTTGTGGAAGACTCCCAAAGTTATTGGACACAGGAATTCTTCCATTTCTTCCTCATTGAATGCTTTGGATTTAAGCTGTTCTATCGTTTGGCGAATTCTCTTCACACAATCTTTGAAGCTAGTTTTTTCTTTTTGACAGTTTGAAAAATACGTTGGAGGGATCAATTGTTTTTCGACTAGAGTAGCTAAAAAAGGTCTCGTATCCCAGGATAATTTTTCAATCTTCGCTGTACCCAGATCTTTGGCAGTTATGGTCGTTCTGAAAAGAGTCTTATCATTGAGATCGAAAACCTTTGCAACAAGAACGTCTTCACTTTTTGCCTTAAAACCAAATGTGTAATCAAAGCTGCGATATTGATGGTATGGAATACTAAGCGTAACCATTTTACTCTCCTATGTGCTTGTATTTTTTCAATTTTGAAGAGTCGAAATTAAACTATTTAGTGATATTTACACAATGATTAATTCAACTTGTCCCCTAGCTTTTCGAAAAAGCTAGGGATAAAGTGGCAGTCACGGGTTGAATTATTATTTTTTGTCTTTAGGCTGGGCTATGGGCCCGTAAAGAAATAACTTAGGCAATCCTCGAGGGAAAAATCATCGAGAGATGAACCGTTTTCCTGCTCGAGGATTGCCTAAGTTATTTCTTTACAGGCCCTATGGCGCGACGGGCATAGGCAGCCACCATGCGAGCAACGAGGATCGCAAGGTAGAATTGGCCGATGATCCCTTCCGAAACGGCTAGCATCTGGCCGATGTCACCGGTTGGGGTGATGTCCCCATAGCCGATGGCTAGCAGAGTGATAAAGCTGAAATAGACCATTTCCGATTGGTAGTGCCCATGAGGAAAAAGAGCCTGCTGCATTTCTAAACCGCGGAAAGCTCCACCATGGACGAGCTCGATAAGCGTGTAGCAGATCGCAAACGCAAAGCCGATCATGAAGTAGACACAAATCGTTCCACGCAAAACATCTGCCGTGACTTTTCCGAGCAGGACTCGATTGACAAGAGAAAATATCGAAAAGACGAGGAAGAGTAGCGACGCGATAAGTCCTGCGATAAATAGCCATTCTGTGAGCTGAAAAAGGCTCCACCAGTTGATGATGAACGTTGGAATCCCCAAAATAAGGGCAAATATTTTCACCCATTGTGCATGGTGACAATTGAAGACGGCAGCGAGTAAAACGCCTGTGAAAAAGATATGCCAAATCAAAATGTAGTCGAGGCCAATGTTATAAGGCCGAAAAACAAACAGAAGAATCAGAAAAATCAGAAGTTGTTTAAAATCTCCAACGAGAAAACGTTCAATCGAATTAGCAAATTTGGAAAGTAGCTTATTCATTCCCTTTAATTATCAAATGGGCACGGAGAAGTAAAGGACCTTCTGAACAACATTGGGATACTGGCCTTCATGATCGAATTGCATTCCGATTTTTTCGAGAACGTTCCGAGAAGCGGTGTTTTCTTTGTAGGTCACTGCAAGAATGTGATCAACCTCTAGGTTTTCAGCACCCCATTCGAAAAGCGCTTTCGCAATTTCAGTTCCATATCCTTTTCCCCAAAATTGCTCATTGAGAATGAATCCCATTTCCACTTCTGGATTGTCGTGCTGAAATGCAAGGTGAAACAAACCAGCTCTTCCCACAAAGAAGCCTGTCTCTTTTTCAAAAACATTGAAAAATCCAAACCCGAATGTTTCCCAATGTTTAGTATTGTTTTGAATGGCTTTTAGGGATTCGTCTCGATTCCGTGTCACTCCAGAACCTATGTGGCGCATGACATTGGGATTGGCAAAAAGAGGGGCAACAAAATCGATTTGCTCCCCTTCTGGTTTTTTTATACTCAAACGAGCAGTCTCGATCATTTTTTCTTGTTTTTTCCAGATAAGATTCCAGCACTGACAACGAAGCGCATCCCTTCTTCAACGCTCATGTCGATCGGTTTGATGCTACTTCGAGGGACCGTTGCAGTGAATCCGCCGATTTGATAGCTGAGCGGAACATAAACGGTCACTTCGCCTTCGCGCCCGATCCCGTCTGGCAAATCAGAAAAATCTTCACGGGTTAAAATGGCTAAAAAACGCATCGAATCGATTTCTACTGTCACCATTTTTCCCTTTTTCTCTTTTTCACTTGGTTGGAAATAACTCATCATATCGGCAATGGAGGTGTACACCATTTTGAAAAAGGGAATTTTTGCAAATAGACGATCCAACAATACTGTGAATTTTTGGATCAAAAAATTGTTGATGATGATTCCGACAAAAAAGATCAACACAAACGCCACGATCAATCCCATGCCGGGAAAATAATATTTCCCTACCGCCCACTCAACGGGAACGCGAAAAATATCCTCTAAAGTAGTTAAGAGCCACGCCACAACGACAATACTGATGGCAACTGGTGCCAGGGCAATCAAGCCTCTTTTAAAAATTTTTCCCATAAATAAGGAATATGAGTATACATGGGATAAATTTCAATCCTTTCAGGAGGTAAAAATGAGTGATACACTAGTTGTTGCCAGTAAAGTCAAGGCATATATCAAAAAACAATCCCAAATGAGTACGTCTGCTTCTGCAATGGCAGCGCTGACAAAAATTGTCGAAGAAGAATGTCATAAAGCAATTGAAAATGCACGTCGAGATGGACGAAAAACGGTCATGGATCGAGATTTTCATAGATGAAGCACCCTAAAAGATGGATCATTTGGGCGCTCGCGGCAGCCTTTTACTTTTATGAGTATTTTATCCGCGTAGCCCCCAGTGTCATGGTCCCTAATCTGATGAGTACATTTAACGTCAACGCCACAGCTGTGGGGGCGCTAAGTGCATTTTATTTTTATATCTACGCCCCCATGCAACTCCCTGTCGGGGTGTTGACAGATCGTTTTGGGGCCAGACGTCTTTTGGCATTTGCAGCTTTTATTGCTGGATTAGGGGGATTGCTTTTTGCTTTTGCCCCTAATTATTGGTTTGCCGCATCAGGTCGATTTTTAATGGGTATAGGATCTGCTTTTGGATTCGTCGGGATGGTTTATGTTTGCTCCCATTGGTTTGAAGAAAAAAAACGGGGACTTCTCATCGGCCTGGGAAGTTCGATTGGGACTTTAGGGGCTGTATTTGGCGAGGGGCCCTTGCGCGCAGCAATAAATCAGTTTGGGTGGAGGACTACCAGTTTTCAACTTGCTATTCTTGGAATACTTTTGGGTATTGGGATTTTTCTCGTAGTGCGTAACGATCCCCCCGAGATGGCCAAACATGATAAGAAAATGAAAGGCCCCCCTGAGAATTTGTTAAAAAATCTCTCGACCGTCTGTAGGAATGGACACTCTTGGCTGATTGCCTTTATCAGCTTTTTTTCGTATGCCACAACACCCGGTTTTGCCGCTCTTTGGGGAATTCCTTTTATTCACAGGACCTATGGTGTTTCCACAGAACTTGCGGGATACGCCGTATCCATGATTTTCGTCGGTTGGGCGGTCGGAGGCCCCATCATCGGGCGCTACTCCGATAAGATTCGTCAAAAAAAATCTCTTATTGTCCTGAACTCCCTTTTGGGCGCTGTTTTGATGGCGATCGTTGTACATTTTATCCATCTCCCTCTATTCTTGCTCTTTATCCTCTTTTTCCTCGTCGGTTTTGTCTCCGGTGCGCAACTGCTCACTTATAGCTATGCCATCGATATCAACCCTGAAACCGTTAAAGGAACGGCAACGACGACGTGAAGTAAGCTCATAGGAGGGCATAATGCGAATTAGAGAAGATAAGTTTGCTGCACCCGAAGAGGTAGTTGGTGGGGCACCTGCCGTACCCCCTACACCCACTGCACCCGTTGCACCTAAGGCAGCAGCGGAAGAAGTTCCCCCTGAAATAGAGGGACTAACACCAGTACAGGTACTCGAAAAGGCAAAGGCGGAGAATGCGAGAATCGTTGCAGAGTTGACGGGGACCTTCACGCAAACCGGCGGGACAAATACAGTCGGTTCAGATCTCAACCTAGCTAATCAATCCGGTTCGGCGGGAACGTATAGACTTTCCGGCGGTGCCCTGAACGTAACCGGAAACATCACCTCCGGCTCTGGCACCAGCAAGCTGATGATTGACGGCGGTAGCCTGACGGTCGGGGGCGGCTCTATTAACGTTAAGGCTTTTGACGCCGGCTACGTCGACGGCACGAA
>JAAKFB010000104.1 GCA_011065235.1 Chlamydiota bacterium
GCGCATTTGGTCCGTATTTTGTTGATTTTCTTAAGGGGGAAGTTCGGTTCCTTGTGTTTTAGCATGATGTTCAAAAAATTCGACAAATTTATCGGCTTGGGAGGCGAGGCTAAAGCGCTCTTCCCTTTGCCAGAGCAATTGGATTTGTTAGGCAAACTGGTCCATTCCCAAGAGCCCTTTTGCCGCTTTTGGAGGGAGATATGTCACCGCAAAAAAAGGTTTGAGATCCGCTGTAAGCACCACATTGAGGGGCCATCCTCCAGCTGATGACATGAGTGCTTGCGCAAACTCCATGTAGATGCTATCTATTTCAGGATGTTCTTCACGGTCCACTTTGATGTTAACAAAAGTGTCATTCATGAGCTGGGCGATTTCCACATTTTCAAAAGTCTCTTTTTCCATCACATGACACCAATGACAGGTCGCATAGCCAATGGAAAGGAAAATAGGTTTGTCCTCTGCTCTTGCTTTTTCAAATGCCTCTTCACCCCAGGGATACCAGTCGACGGGATTGTTGGCGTGTTGCAAGAGGTAGGGCGATTTTTCCTGACTGAGACGATTACTCATAAAATTCCTATAGCTTTAGCAAAATAATATGCGAGAATAATAGCAGCCGCAACCCCACCTGTCCAAAGGAGATTGGGAAGCCATTTGGCACCTCCCCCAAGACTTCCGCGGGTCTCCAAGGTTCCAATTCCATAGGCAAATTCGTGATTTTCATGTCGCATTTTAAAAGCAGCGGGATTTTCCCGAATCATTTGTTCGACATCCACTCCTAAAAATCCAGCGTATTGCTTGATAAATCCCAGTGCATACACACCCGATACAAATTCGTTGATCTTCCCCTTTTCAATCGCTCGGATAAAGCCAGAGCGAATGGAAATGGAATTTTCCACCTCTTTCAACGTGATATGCATCTCTTCCCGTTTTTTTTGTAGCTTTTGCCCAATATGTTCCATCTCTTGGCTCATATTTTTTCTCCATATTTAGTATTCCTACCATAATGAATCTTCAATACTTGTCAATTTTTTCTCATTCGTGGGAGAATGGATCTCAATGAATGCATTTGTCACAAAAATTGACCTGGCTCTTGAAGATAAATTAAGAAATGATTTGCTCGATCAAGGTTTTGAGATCTCCAAGCCCCCCTACACTGTTTTTGCTGCGAAAAAGAAAGGCGTTTCTTGCACTCTATATACTTCAGGAAAGTTGATGGTACAAGGAAAAGATAAAAAAGATTTTATCTCTTTTTATCTAGAGCCCGAAATTCTCAAAGATCTTTCCTTTACCCATCCCGAAACGATGATCGATGCGACTGCCCGCATTGGCATTGATGAAGCAGGCAAGGGAGACTTTTTTGGTCCTCTTTGCGTGGGAGGCGTTTATGCCTCCGAAGAAGGAGTCCAAAAACTTTTGGAATTTGGAGTCCGCGACAGCAAACGTATGAACGACAATGCGATCATCATCATGGCGTCGAAAATCCGGAGTCATTTTCCCCATAGCATTGTCCGCCTCTATCCCCAAAAATATAACGAGCTCTATAACAAATTCAAAAACCTCAATAGCCTCCTCGCCTGGGGGCATGCCACTGCCATCGAAGAACTAATCGAAAATACCGGCTGCAAAAACGTGATCATTGACCAATTTGCCAGTGAACACGTTGTGGAAAATGCCCTGAAACGGAAAAAAGTGGAGGTTGCCCTCACGCAAAGGCATTATGGGGAGGAAGATCCCGTCGTGGCTGCAGCATCTATCCTCTCACGTGCCGCTTTTGTCGAAGGGATCGATACTTTGAGCAAGATGGCCGGGACTCGCCTTCCCAAAGGGGCGAGTGCCCAGGTGATCGCCGCAGGGAAACAAATTCTAGCCAAACAGGGCATGGACATGTTAGAAAAACTGTGCAAGCTACATTTTAAAACGCTAGGCGTCATTCTCAATGCTTAAAGACTCAAGTTGCCCCCCATCTTTTCCCTATGCCAATAGCTCGTTTACGCCTAGAGAAAAGGAGGTGGCAACTTGAGCCTTAAGACCCTCATTTTGAAAAATCTCATCCTCATTGAAGAGGCTCATGTCGACTTTCAAAACGGGCTCACGATCATAACAGGCGAGACAGGAGCTGGAAAAACGGCGCTCATCGAAGCGATCCGCCTCATTTTGGGAGAACGCTCTGATGCGACAAAAGTGCGCAAAGGGTGTGAACGAGCGGTTATTCAAGCAGCTTTTGATGGTGCATCTGATGAAGACTTGATCATCTCGAGAGAAATCTTCGCAAATGGCAAAAGCCGAGCATTTGTAGCAGGAGAAATGGTCCCCGCAGCCGTTTTACAAAAACTCGCCCCTAGCCTCGTCGATTTTATCGGGCAACATGCACAAATCAGCCTGAAAAATACCGAAACACAACGGACATTTCTCGATTTATATGCACAGATCGATCTCTCCCCCTTTCAAACCCGTTGGGATGAAGAAAAACAGATTCAAGCCCAATTAGAAGAGCTTGAGAGACAAAAATCCCTCAATCAAAAGCTTCTCATTGAAAATCAGCTAGGTGAGCTGGATAGCGCCCAACCTCAAGAAGGAGAAGATGAAGTGCTATTTGAAGAATATGCGCTTCTGTCCAATTCCCAAGAGCTCCTGGGCAATGCCGCCCAAATACTTACCAGCACCGATGCGGCGATCGACCACTGCGTCCAGATAGAGGCGACTTTGGCTAGCTCCGGGCTCGAAGAGAACCAGCAGATGGCAAAGGAGGCCCATTTCCAGCTCGCAGAGCTTCGAGACTCCATGCACCATTTAAAAGCAAAAATCGAGAGCGACCCCGGGCGCCTCACTTATCTCGAAGAGAGACTCAAAATGCTCGATCAGCTCAAGAAGAAATATGGGAAGGATCTTCTAGCCACTCGCGAAGAGCTCAAGAAAAAACTCGAGATTTTGGAGTCTCTAGACGAGCGGCTTGAGGCCCTCTCGCAGGCACTTGCACGCGCACAGGAAAATACCCAAATAGAGATCAACCATTTAAGAGAAAAAAGAACAGCTGCTGCTCAAATGCTCGAAAAAGAGCTTTCAAAGACCCTTCAAGAGCTTAACATCCCAACAGCTGACGTCAGAGTCGAAATTGTAAAAACAACGCGTTCAAAGACCGGAGAAGATGAGGTCCGGTTCATGCTTAGAGCAAATAAAGGAGAACAACTCGCCCCAATTAAGGAATGCTCAAGCGGAGGCGAGCTGTCGCGCTTTCTCTTTGCGCTGAAAATTGCCCTAGCAGAAAAAAATCCTACAAAAACACTCATTTTTGACGAAATCGATGCGAATGTGGGAGGAGAGACTGCGACAATTATTGGAAAAAAGCTCCGCGATTTAGGAGAGTGTAGACAGGTTTTCTGTATCACCCATTTCCCTCAAGTTGCCCGCTATGCGGATCACCATTTGCGCGTGCACAAAGAGGAAAACGAAAAAAGGACCCTGTGCCAGATTGAATACCTCAATCCAGGGGCCAAAGAAATTGAACTTTTACGCATGTTAGGGGGAGCCAAGAGACCTTCTCTAAAGCCCCCCAAAAAGCTTTAGTTGCATCCGCCTTGATGTGCATCTGAAGAGGAGCTTGAATCTCCGTATGGAGAGTACTCTTGCTGCGTATCTTGCATGCTATCAGAATGCTTTTTCTGCATATCTTGCGTTTGATCTTGCTGCGAACTACTGCTTTTTTTTCCACTATCCATAGTGCCGTTGCTATTGGAATTACATCCTGTTGTGAAGGCAAATGAACCGATGATTGCTGTTAAAGCAAATAATCTTGCATTCTTTTTCATCATCACATCCTTATTGTTTGTTAAATTGAAATGAGCTTACAAAGTAATTGTAACGCGACTCATCATAATTTTGCACCTGACACTCCATAGCCATTAGATAAAGCTGATTATTCACCATGATGGCTCTGCCTTTAAAGTAAATCCCTCCCGTCCGGATAAAGAAGTCGAGCGCGGGTTTTCCATCGACAAGAAGCATGTCAGCAAAAAGGAGCTGATTTCCAGGATTGTTTGCGAGAATGCCGTTTAAAAACCCTTCAAGTGAGGCTTGAGCAAGCGATTGGTCGACGAATTCCGGATATTGTGCAATCAGCAGCATATAGACGCTTTTTTTATCGACACTCGAAATGTAGGCATCATATTTCAGATCATATCCCTCTTCGGGAACACTCATTTTTTCAGAAATGTGCTCAGGTGATGTGGGGAATTTAAGCGTACATTTTCCCACAACAGAATAAAAATCTTTCCAATCGGGATTCGCAACTTGGACAACTTCTTGATGTTCTTGAGAAAGATTTGATGCTTCAGCAGAAGCAAATGGCGCAAGTAGCGAGGCCATCGAAAGTATTGCAAACGTTTTCAGTCCTTTTTTCATATTTCCCCCTAAATTATTAAACTTATGCCCCTGGCATCCCATCGCAAACCCAGAAAATCCACGTAGCAGCCCAAATAACAAATCCGACCATGAAAAATGGAATCAAGACATTGAGAACGCCTTTCCATGCCGAGAATCCCTGCACTTGACCTAAAGACTTCACCAAAATGATGAATGACCAGACAGCTAGAACCGCCTGGACAATTAAAGCCCCCGTAACAATCATCATTTCTCGTCCAACAAAGTTCAAATCTTCAAAATTTTCCATGAAAATTTTGTCGCGGAAAGTATAAACCAATATCGCCCAGACAATGATGGCGACAATATTGGGAACATTTGACCAAGAAACTGCTGCGCGGACGGGATAATACTTACTTTTCCCCCCGATCCATTTCCCCGTCCAAAATAGCAGAGCACTAGCGATTGTAATCGCCAGCATTCCGACAAATATCGCAAGTACAACGGCGACAAGCACAATCCCAGCGGTAGTGAAGGTTTCTCCGAGCGAGGCGTTTTGCGCCATGTGCAGTAACATGGGAAGACCGTATATGAAGGAAAGAATCACAAACTGATGCTTGGGGTCGAATCTCACGACCTTTTGGATGGTTTCCCTCGGTTTTACCCAGATGTGCGTCCATGGATTCACTCCTAGTTTTTTCTTTGCCATTATAATCCTCCGAAACTCTATCTCTCGTTAAATTTATTCTATACCCAATAATTTAATGTATCAAGGGAATAAATATGGATTAGTTTAAAACAGCGTAATTAGCTGAACTAAAAAACCTTAACCCAGAGCATTTCAACATTACTATTAATAATACATTAAGAATAAAAAACTAATTGAAAATAATCATCATTATTAATTAAATTAAAAGTGAAAGCAGTTAATTAGAGGTGATTATGAAAATCAGGCCGCGGCGAATGAAGAAATACACCCCAAGACGACGCAGATCGAACAAAGAACTGCAAAAGCAGCAGCTCAAAGACTTCGAACATCTCCTAGAAATGGACTTAAGCGGCTTTCTCATCCTCTCTGAAGAAGGCACCTTAAAACAGGTGGAGCAAGCCAAAGTGAAAATGCGCAGTGATCTACTCAAATACGGATCTGATATGGAAATGATTGGAAGAGACCTTGGCCAGGGCTTCCCTGAGATCATCCGCGAATACATCAAGAGCATGATGCTGATTTCCAAAAATGCGAATGGTAAAATCGACCCTGCGGCCATCAACTCTCACCGCCAGAAGGCCCTTCAGCTCAAAAAGAACGCTGCATAAATTCTTCTAGGGTAGGATAGCGAAAGTTATAGCCCGATTTTTCGAGCTTCTCAGGCAGTGCTTTCGTGCTGTCGAGCAGCATCTCATCCGCCATTTCCCCTAAAGCAAATCTCAATGGCTTCTCTGGAATCCGCAAAAATAGAGGGCGATGAAGCGCTTTAGCTAATTTTTTGGAAAAAGATGCATTGGTTTCTGGGTGGGGAGCCGTGAGATTGAAAGAGCCTTCTAAGCTGGGAGTCGTCAGTGCATAGGAAATCGCTCCGACAACATCGTCGAGAGCTACCCAGGACATATATTGCTCGCCACTTCCAATGATTGCTCCAAGCCCTAAGCGAAACAGGGGTAGTAGCTTCTTTAGCATTCCCCCCTTAGGTGAGAGGACGACCCCAAAACGGGGATGAAGAACCCGGGTTTTCTGTCTATCAATACCACGGGTCGCCTCTTCCCACTTTTGACAGACCTCTGCTAAGAATCCCTCTCCGTAGATCCCGACTGCCGATGCACAGATGAGCGTTTTGGGAGGTTGTTTCAGACGCATGAGCACTTGGGAGAGGAACCACGTGTCGCGACAGCGGCTCTTGAAGATTTCATCTTTGAGCTTATTTGTCCATCTGCCCGAAGAAATATTTTTGCCAGCTAGATGGATCACGGCGTCGAAATTTTCAAACTCATGAGGATTGGCCCATCCTTTTTCAGGACTCCAAAAAACAGCATTCTTCCTTTCCCTTTGACGGACAAGAGGAA
>JAAKFB010000105.1 GCA_011065235.1 Chlamydiota bacterium
TACGCGTATGTTAAAGCATAAGCTTTGTGCTACTATGACATAGCTGGTCACTGCACCAAACATATCATACCAAATGCGGCCATTACCGAAATCATTCATACCGAATATACAAAACACGCTCGTGGCCAAAACGTTGCTAAAAAAACAACGATCGACCCTCTCGGCAATCAAACCATTGAAACATATGATGCCACTAATCATCTCGTTCACATCGAGAAAAAAGATGCTCAATGCCAAACAACTTCTCAGGAAAACTACTTTTTCGACCGAGCAGGCAATAAAGCGAAGAGACTTACAACCATTTATGAACAAAATACCCCCATTCGCACCTACACAACTCTATGGGAGCACGACACGCGTGGTCGTGTCATTAGAGAAACAGAAGAAAATCAAAAAACCACCTCCTTCCAGTATGATAAAAAAGGACGCCTCATCAAAAAAATCTTCCCCGGTAAAATCTTCCTTTCGCAGACCTTTGATTACCTCGACCGTCTCATTCAAACAGAAAGTCCCGGCATCCACTATACCTACACCTACGGCAGCGGGCGCCAACCCATACAAGCACACGACCATCACCACAATTTCACATGGGAGCGCACCTATAACCTCTTCGACGAACTCGTCTCGGAAACCCTCCCTCATGGAGCCACACTTTTTTGGGATTATGACCAATCTGGAAGATGTAGGGCCCTCACACTACCGGATAATTCCTCCATTCACTATGCCTACTCCGATCTCCATCTCGCCGCCGTCACACGCTGCAATTCTACCCAAAAGCCTCTCTATACCCACACCTATACGCACTTTGATGAAAATGGCCACGTCGCCGAAGAAGAGCTCATTCTCAACCTAGGCATTCGCACCACACACCACAACCTTCTAGAACGCCCCTCCACGCAACAATCACCTTGGATGGAATCCAGTATTACCTACGGCCCATCAGGCCTCGTGACACATATCAACAATAGCCTTTTTGGTTCTAAAGACTATCGCTATGACTCTCTCGATCAACTCACTCAAGAAGGCCCTCAATCCTTTTCCTTCGATTCGCTCGGCAACCCCCTAGATGCCCAAACCAACTCCCTCAATCAGATCACATCCACCGCTGATTCCCACCTCATCTATGATGACAATGGCAACCTCACGAGACATCACCGCTACGACCGGATCATTCAATACACCTACGACTCCCTCTCTCGCCTAACATCTATCCACCAGCCCCAGAAAAAGCGCACCCATTTCACCTATGATCCCTTCAACCGCCTCTATTCGAAGCAAACATACAACAACCATGGGGACACCTGGTCAAGAGATACAGCCTATTATCTCTACGACCAAGACAAAGAAATCGGTACCTATGACGAGCAAAATACCCTTTTAGAACTAAAAGTCATCGGTCTCGGTATCCAAGGGGACATTGGCTCAGCAGTCTCCATCGAGCTTCAGTCCACACCCTACGTTCCCCTGCACGACTTTGCAGGAAGCATCATTGCCCTGATTTCCTCCAATGGAACAATCGCAGAAAAATACAATATCGATGCTTTTGGAAAAGAAACCTCTTCTGCCACTTCCCTCAATCCATGGCGTTTCAATTCAAAACGGACAGAAGAAGAGCTCATCTTCTTCGGCAAGCGTTTCTACCATCCCGCCCTCGGCCGCTGGCTAACGCCCGATCCAGCCGGATCGATCGATAGCCCCAACCTCTACCTCTACGTACTAAACAGCCCTCTCAACCGACTAGATCTCTTCGGACTTTTCTCAAAAGACTTCAAAATTGAGATACCCGTCTTCCATGCCCTAGACTTTCCATTCCTGGACCTAGTCACACTCCCATGCAAAATTCTCGATAAGGGGATCCATATTGATGCATATATCGGTGCGAATATCTGCCATAAACTCAAATACACACCTGAAGAATTAGAAACAGGCAAAGCCAACTTATGTGATCATCTCCACGAAATTGCCTCAGGCAGTGACCCAACCATTTTTGCCGTCACAGTGATGAATGGAATTTGCAACTCATATAAAGGCGTTAAAAAAATCACCCACTCCGTAATCTACAAGATTCCAGAAAGCCCACTCATTATAGGGCTTTACAATCCTACTGACAAATTCTGCAATGACGCCTCTCGGACAAGAGCCGAGCAAAAAGGTATTGACACGCCTATCGTTTGTGCTACGCGACAGTTTTTCGTAGCCTTTGCCGAGCATTTAGAGAAAGTCAATCCCCAGTTCATTTGGATGCACATATCTCATAGTGAAGGGGGGGTAATTGGAACCCAAGCGATCAAAGGGATGACCTCCACTGAAAAAGAGCTCATGCAAAAACACCTTTACTGGGTCGCCATGGCTCCCGCCAAACCCCTCCAAAAAGATTTAGCTTTCCAGACTATCAATGTATATTCGGAAAAAGATGGTATTACCAAACGCTATGCTGAGCCCTATCTCAACGACCCGAATTACAATATACAAATAATCCCTTGTACTTCATCATGGAATGAGAAAACGCTGTTTATAACAGACCACAGCTTCAGAGGAGCCACTTATCAAAAAGCTTTACAGGATGAAATATTCGATGCATCAAAAAAGTATGGCTTTATTAAATAAAAAATTTAATGGAATATTATGCGTTTTTGTGTTTTCTTTAAACGTTATGAATGGTGAAGACAAAGCACCGGCATATCTTCAATATGTAAATGAAATCAGTAAAGAGGTAGCTGCCAATATTCAAGATGAATTAGACCTCATTTACATTGGTGGTGGCGGAAAGATGCCGCGTGATGTTGAAGAATTATCTCTAAAGTTTTTAGCATATCGTAAAGCGAGTATTGAACAAGCTCGAAAATTAGAAGTTATAGCAGTACAAAAGCTTTTAAATTCAATCAACACACATAAGCCTATAAAACCTTTCCTTAGAGAACATCCTTTTCCATCAAGACGTGCTGAAGTATCTATTTCTTTCAGAAAAAAAAATAATGAACACGAAATTGATCACAGCATTTCATATGTCACTCAATTAAACAACATTCTTTATTACTGTATTGAAGATATTAAAAAAGACAAATTAGTTACTATCTATGAAGAACCGTACGAAGAAGCACTTAAAATTGTTCAAAATCAATCCCCACCTGAAAAGCTCTGATAATGCTCACCAATATTAGGTTTCTCCTCATCTTCGCAGCAATGATCGGATCCAAGATCCATGCCTCCGAAGATCCCCCACCGCCGTACTTAAAATATGTCGACGAAATTAGCAAAGAGTTCGGAAAAGAGGCTGAAAAGGAGTTGAATTTAGTCTACATAGGTGGTGGGGGTGGAATGCCTCGGGATGTAGAAAATATACGAATTTGCTTCATAGCATATAGAAAAGCTAGTATTGAAGAAGCTAGAGAATTAGAAGTAAAGGCTACTGAAAAACTTCTCAAAATGATCAATTCCCATAAACAAATCCGCCAATATTTAAGAGAATATCCTTTTAAGCCAGATCGAGCTCATGTTTCGATTTCTTTTCAAAAAAAAGATAATAATCACCAATCTCAAAATAGTCTTGCTTTCGTTTATCAAGTTAAAAACAAGATTTTTTATGATATTAATGATCTCAAAACAGATCGTTTAGTTAAAATATGTGAAGAACCCTATGAAGAAGCACTTAAAATTGTTCAAAATCAATCGCCACCTGAAAAATTCTGATAATGCTTACCAATATTAAGTCTTTCCTAATCTTCGCAGTGATGATCGGATCCAAGGTCCATGCCTCCGAAGATCCCCCACCGCCGTATTTAAAATATGTTGACGAAATTAGTAAAGAGTTTGGAAAAGTTGCTGAGGAGGAATTGAATCTAGTCTACATAGGTGGTGGGGGTGGAATGCCACATGATGTTGAGGACATTGAAGTTTGTTTTATTGCTTATAGGACTGCTAATGTTAAAGAAGCTAGAGAATTAGAAGTTAAGGCTACTGAAATGTTGCTAAAAATGATTAACTCTCACGAACCAATCCGCCCTTATTTAAGAGAATACCCTTTTAAGCCAAATAGAGCTCACGTTTCAATCTCGTTTAGACAAAAAAATAATGCTCACCAATCTCAAAATAGCCTTGCTTATGTATCTCAAGGAGAAAATAAAATTTTTTATAGTATCAATGATACCAAAACCGACCGCTTAGTTACATTTCATGAAGAACCCTATGAAGAAGCACTTAAAATTGTTCAAAATCAATCCCCACCTGAAAAGTTCTGACAATGCTCACTAATATTAGGTTTCTCCTCATCTTCGCAGCAATGATCGGATCCAAGATCCATGCCTCCGAAGATCCCCCACCTCCGTATTTAAAATATGTCGACGAAATTAGCAAAGAGTTCGGAAAAGAGGTTGAAAGGGAGTTAAAACTAATCTACATTGGTGGCGGGGGTGGAATGCCAAAAGATGTTGAAGAAGTATCTATAAGCTTTTTAGCTTATAGAACAGCAAGTATTGAAGAAGCTCGATCTCTAGAAGTTAGATCCATTGAAAAGTTTTTAAATTCTATAAACTCCCATAAAGGCATTAAAACTTTCCTCCGAGAATATCCATTCCCAGCAAAACGCGCTGAAGTATCCATTTCTTTTAGAAAAAAAAATGACGAACATCAAACCAATCATAGCATCTCATATGTAACTCAAATAAATAATAAGATATCTTATTTTGTTAAAGATCCTACTAAGGGAAGATTAGTCCGGATCCATGAAGAGCCATACGAAGAAGCGCTTAAAATTGTTCAAAATCAATCCCCACCTGAAAAGCAGTGAGAAATACCCAGATAAAAAGATTTGTATTAAATTTTTAGTCTAGGCAAAATGTCTTTAAAATTCTTCTACTGAGGACAAATTTATGAAAAAATGGGCAGTTCTTTTTCTTCTTTCCATTTCTCTTAACCTCTTCACAAATGATCTTGATAAATCGATACAAATCATTGGATCCCCACATGTACAAACCTGCAAGATAGCACTTGGGAAAATCAACGACTCTCAAAAACAGTTTGTCATCCAGTTTCCTGAAGGATTTGTAAAATCAGAAGAAGATGAAGAGGCTATTATGTTTAAATCTACCTCCAAGGATAGCCCATTTGCAGAAACAATCATTATCATAAGAAAAATTCCTGGTGACACCTCTGTTGCAAAGATTATTTGCGGCTTGGACGCATGTGTCTCCATCCTAGCCAAGTATCAAAAGAAAGAATATTTTGATATGTGGAACTTCTTCACTGAAAATGAAGTTTTTTCTGGATATTTTTACACAACCTACGGCAATGACATTGATTCCAAAAGTCTTGTTACAGATTTTGGAACAAAAATTTATCAAGGCAGTAGCGAAGCTTGGGCTATTGAATATCTATTCAAACATCCCCATTCCGTTGATTTGACCAAGACCGCAATGTCTGAGATCATACAGCTATTTTTTGCAGGATGCTCTATTCAAGACATATAGTATTTCCATTTGCTCAAAAAAAGACTTTATGTTACACAGAGGTTATGAAATGGATTATCCGCATACTTCTCCCTCTCGTTCTCGTCTCAGGATCGCTCCGTGCTGACAACGGCGGCTGTCTGGAAGCTGCGATGGATGAAATGAATGAGCTCTATCGAACAGGGGGCGGTTGCGAAGATGGAATCTTCAATGCCGTTAGCTCTTCGATGCTCGGCTGGGGAGTCGGTCTATTTGTCGGGATTGCCCTTCTCACGGGCCTCATCCACAACGCCCACCAGGGTTCTCAAACTACCAATAATACTTCAAATTAGTATATATTGCGGGGTATGCTCTCTGTAATTTTAGCGGCGCATTGCCTGTTCTCTCCCCCATCTGATTGGGAAATCGCCGATTCCAAAACGCCTTCTAAACGGATCATTGTCGGTTTCGTCGACAAAAGCAAATCGGGTTTTAGGCCTTCATTGAATTTGACCTATGAGCGGGTGACCATTCCTCTAAATGAATACCTCGCCATCGTGCAAAAAAACTGCGCTGCCAAAAAACAATTGTGGCGCCACCTGGGAAAAATCGAGACACAGAGTGGCCCGGCCGAGCTCATCCAAATTGAGACAAAAACCCCATTTGGTCCCGTGCGGATCCTGCAAGCCATTTTGCTCAAAAATGAAGAGGCCTTCATCTTGACAGCGGGAATGCGCAAAGCCGATTTTGGCAAGCATGCAGCGACAATCGAATCTGCTTTCCGCTCCATGTCGATTTGTGAGGATCTCTTTGAGAAAGTTTCCAATGAGCAGATTCGGGAAGCCATGCGGAAAAGTTGGCAAAAAAGAAATGAGGACGTAGACTCTTTTCAGAAGACGTTGCTCGAGCAAAAGGAGCGCGGACCTGCCTAGCAACTCATGATGATGAAACTATGAAAAAAATAATATAAGATTTGAGACACAAATCCCT
>JAAKFB010000106.1 GCA_011065235.1 Chlamydiota bacterium
TTTGCTACTTTAAATTCTATACTTATGTTTTAAATAGTTATTGAACAATATTATTTCTACTATTTCGATGATGATGTGTATGCCTGCAATATGGGCTTCTTGAATGTGATCTGAATATTCGAAACCCACAACAAGCCAATCCAGATCTGAGAGGCCTTTGAGTTTGCCTCCTGTTTTGCCGAGAAAGGAGAGGGTTTTGAGCTTTTTTTCTTTGGCGAGGTTAACGGCTTGCAAGAGGTTGGGAGAATTGCCGCTGGTTGTGAGGGCGATGAAGAGATCACCTGGACTGCCGTAGGCTTCGACACCTCGTGCAAAAACGTCTTCAAAGCCGAGATCATTGGCCGTACAGGTGAGATGCCCCGGGCACGAAAGAGCAATTGCAGGAAGGGCGCGCCGTTTATGGCGAAAAACACCTGTGAGCTCTTCAGCAAAATGCATGGCATCACAGAGACTACCCCCATTGCCCGCAATAATGAGCTTCCCTCCCCCTTCAAAGCAATCGGCAATGAGGTGAGCAGCGTCTTTGATGAAGGCGAGGGCTTGTGGATCGCGCAAGCACCTAATGGCCCGAATTCCCTCTTCCACTGAGTTCAAAATTTGAGTTTCCATCAATTGTTTATGATAAAGGCTCATATATATTGACTCTAGCCTAAAAATTTTTTTAGTATGCGAATATGAGAAAAGAGACTTTCCGTATTCAAGAGCTCGACTGCGCCGAAGAATGCAACTTGCTCAAACGTGCCATGGAAGGACGCCCTGGGATCGAGCGACTTGATTTTGATGTCATCGGTCGAAAGATGCATGTCCGTTATGATGAAAATGCGATCGACTCAGAAAAAATTTTAATGATGATTCGCTCGACGGGGATGCAAGCGAGCCTTCAAGAAGCCAAAGAAGAGAAGCACACTTTTTGGCAAAAAAATGGGCATTTGATTCTCTGTATTGCCAGTGGGATCTTTCTGCTCATTGGCTTCATCCTGAATTTGACTGGCCCTACTTCTTTTGGCGACGTAGGCGGTTTCGATCCTTCTTATGATTTCCCTCCATTTGGAGTGACGATTTTCTACTTGGGCGCCATCATCACAGGAGGCTGGTTCACTGCACCTAAAGCCTTAGCAAGCGCTAAGCGTCTCTCCCCCGACATGAATGTTCTCATGTTGGTGGCCGTCATCGGTGCAATCGCAATTGGGCAGGTGTTTGAAGGGGCCGCTGTGATCTTTCTGTTTTCGGTCGCTTTGCTTCTCGAGAGTTGGAGCGTTGATCGGGCACGCAGGGCAATCAGCAAGCTTATGGATCTATCTCCGACGCTCGCACGGGTGATGATCAATGGGGAGCTTATCGAGAAGAAGGTCGAAGGGATCTCGATTGGAGAAAAACTTCTGGTGCGCCCAGGAGAGAAAATTCCTCTCGATGGAGAGGTTGTTGGAGGCTCATCCACTGTCAATCAGGCTCCGATCACGGGCGAGTCGATGCCTGTCCCCAAAAATGCGGGCGACACGGTTTTCGCTGGAACCATCAATGAGGATGGCGCTTTAGAGATGCAGGTCACCAAAGGGGCCAATGACACCACACTTGCGCGGATCATCCAAATGGTTCAAGACGCCCGGATGCGACGGGCAAAAAGTGAAAAGTGGGTCGATCAGTTCTCACGCGTTTACACGCCCATCATGATGAGTTTAGCTGTGGGTGTAGCGCTTATCCCTCCCCTCTTTTTTGGCGAGCCTTGGCTCGAATGGACTTATCGAGGTCTTGTGATGCTCGTAATTGCGTGTCCGTGTGCCCTTGTGATCTCCACCCCGGTGAGTATTGTCTCTGCTCTGACGAGTGCAGCTAGAGCAGGTATTCTCATCAAGGGAGGCGTCTATTTGGAAGCGGTGGGGAAATTAGATGCGATTGCCTTTGACAAAACCGGAACGGTGACGATTGGCAAGCCGCAAGTGCAAAAAATCGTTCCTCTCAATCAACACACAGAAGACGATTTGCTCGAAATCGCCGCCACACTCGAGATGTCCAGTGAGCATCCCCTTGGGCGAGCGATCATCGAAAAAGCTGCAGAAAGAGGGATCAAACCGACTCTTGCGCAGGATTTTCAGATTTTTAAGGGTCTCGGTGCAGAAGCGACGATCGATGGGGAGCGGTACTGGATTGGAAGTCACCGCTTCATGCATGAGCACGAGCGCAAAGAAACTCCCGAGGCACACGATGCCGCTCTCGAAATGGAAGATGCCGGGCACTCGGTAGTCGCAATTGGGGATTTCACACACATTTGTGGACTACTCAGTGTCGCTGACGAGCCTAGGCCCTACATCCGCGCAACTCTCTCTGCGATCAAAGAGCTCGGCATCAAAAAAATGATCATGCTCACAGGAGATAATCAAAAAACTGCAGAGTCGCTTGCGAAGGAAGTGGGACTCGAGCACTTTCTTGCCGAGCTTCTTCCTGAAGACAAGGTCCATGCAATTGAAAAGCTCAAAGCAGAGCACGCCGTTGTTGCCATGGTCGGAGATGGCGTCAATGATGCACCTGCGATGGCGGCAAGCTCTTTTGGAATCGCGATGGGAGCGATGGGAACTGACGCGGCTTTTGAGACGGCAGATATCGTTCTCATGACCGACAATTTGGCGCAAGTACCTTGGCTCATCCGCCATGCGCGGCGCGCCTTAAAAATTATCAAAGAGAATATCTTTTTTGCTCTCGGTGTCAAAGCCCTTTTCATCCTACTTGCTCTGTTTGGATGGGCCACTCTTTGGATGGCGATTGCTGCCGATACAGGAGCTTCTCTCTTGGTCGTCTTCAACGGCCTGCGACTGCTTAGGAAAAAGGAATGGAAGTTCACGGGAAAATAGTCGACATCCACAATCGGGAGATTTTCCCCGCTGTCATCACAGCTGAAAACGGGATCATCACACGCATTGAACGCAATAGCCACCGCGGTAAGCATTTCATTATGCCCGGCCTTATTGATGCCCATGTCCATCTCGAAAGCTGTTTCCTTCCCCCCAGTGAGTTTGCCCGCATGACCGTGCGTCATGGTTCTGTTGCCGCTGTCATCGATACAGGTGCTATGGCAAAAGCGCTTGGGATTTCAGGAGTGGAATACCTTGTCGGCAATGCGCAAAAAACCCCCTTCAAGTTCTCATTTGCAGCCCCCACATCTCTCCCTGAGGGTGAAATTGACGAACTTCTCGCACAATCTCCATTTGTTTCACTTGGCGAAGTGAAATCCACAGAAGATCCGATTCACATTGCCAAAAAATACGAAAAACGGGTCGACGGGCACCTCTCAGATATATTTGGAGAAAATCTGAAAGCGTTTCATGATGCGGGAATCGAGAGCGATCATGGGTGCAACACCCTCTCTGCAGCGCGCGAAAGACATGCTCTGGGGATGAAACTTCTCATTGATGAAGGGGCTTTAAATTCCCTCTTTCCTATCATGCAAGAATCCCCTGAAAACTGCCTCTTCTGCCGCGACTATCTCCAGCCCGATCAATTGCTTGTCGGCCACATGAATCTTCTTGTCAGAAAAGCGATCCAAAAGGGAATGGATCCGATCGATGCGATCAAAATTGGCTCGCAGAATGCAGTCGAACATTACAAACTCGATGTCGGCCTTTTACGCGTTGGAGACCCAGCAGATTTCATCATGGTGGAAAACCTCGAGTCGCTCCGTGTGCTCGAGACCTACATCGATGGACGCTGCGTGTTCAAAGAGACTAATCTCATCTCTCGCATTGAGCCGCGCGCGGTCCACCGCAAAGTCCCCGTTGCCACTATTGAAGAAGATCCCCGTGTAAAAGGGGCGATCGGCTTGAGCACAGCAGAGGGGATCATTGCCGTAGGGAAAGACGATGTCCAACTACTCGTACAAGCTTTGGAAAAGGGGGGTCTTGGCATCTGCTATGAAGGGAAACTCGATCTCTTGCCCCTTCCCATCGGAGGGCTCTTTTCAAATCTCGAGGGAGAAGAGGTAGCGATCCGCTATAGCAATCTCAATGAAATTGCCAAAACGCGCGGTGCTTCTTTCACGGAACGATTTTTCCATCATCCAAATTGATGATCCGATCGGCATAGGAAAAAATCCGTGCATCGTGCGTCACAATGATGAGCGCTCTGTTTTTTTCGAGTACTTCGTGGCGGAAAAGCTCCATCACTTTGACACCTGTTTCATGATCGAGGCTGCTGGTCGGTTCATCGCAGACGATCAAATTGGGTCCATGGATACAGCTGCGGGCAATAGCTACTCTTTGCTGCTGTCCTCCAGAAAGGCTTCCCGGCAATACATCGAGTTTATCTTCGAGACCGTAGCGCACCAGAATCTCTCTGGCCATCTGCAGGGCTTCTTCATCCTTCATTCCCGCTAAAAGAAGCGGAATGGCGACATTTTCTGTGGCAGTGAGCATAGGAATCAAATTGAATGCTTGAAAGACAAAGCCAATGTGTTTGCCACGAAAACGGGTCAACTCTGCGTTGCGCATCTCTTTAAGATTACAATCGAGGACGCAACACTCCCCTTCTGTTTGATCGAGGATCCCTGCCAAGATAGAGATCAAGGTCGTCTTACCCGAGCCAGATGGCCCTACGATCATGAGGAGTTCACCTGGACGCATTTCGAGATCAATCCCCTTGAGGGCATCGACCCGCGTCGCTCCCTCTCCAAAGACCTTAGTGATTCCTTTGCAAAAAACTGCTGTTTCCATTACCCCTTTCTACTCAAAATGGAATTTAAGCGCATTACGAACCTATCTCAATAAATTTCCTAAAGGATCTTCTGCGAATTTCGACTCATCTTTTTTGCAAATTTTTTTGGCAATATGAGCCAATTGCGAAAGTCTGATTCAGTGGTTTTTTTTGAGGTAAACGAGAAAAAAATTTAAGAAAGCAGCGCCCTGCTCTATAATGTTGTTTGATTTCAACGACATAGGAGAGCAAGGCGATGACTAACTGCCTAAAACGTATATCACACAGACTTCATCAAATTCAACGAACTTTTTTTCCAGACCTCAATCATGAGGCAGGTCCCATTCCAGAAACTCTGATCAGGCTCACTTATGTTCTTGAAACGATCCATTCTCAGAAAATTTTCTTGCCTGCACAGAACTGGATGGGTCGACCACCCAAATCTCGTCGTGGGATTTTGAATGCCTTTATCGCAAAAGCATTTCTCAATATGCCCACGACAAAACATCTTGTTGAGCGTCTTCAGTCTGATCAGCACTTAAGACTTATCTGTGGATTTGAAACTCGAAAAAGTGTTCCTAGCGAATCGGTTTTCTCAAGAGTTTTTGCCGAATTTGCTGAGACAGAATTGCCTGAGTGCATTCATGAGGCTCTTATCAAAAATAGCTGCGCTGAAAAAATTTCAGAGCAGGTATCAAGAGATTCAACAACTATTAAAGCTCGTGAAAAACCTGAAAAAAAGGCAAATAAAGTGTCGAAATCTCCGAAAAAGCGTAGGGGAAGACCTCGCAAGGGAGAGGCACCTGCAATGAAAAAACCTACCCGTGTACAAAAGCAGCTGAATATGACCCTGGAGCAGATGCTGAAAGACCTTCCCATAGCTTGCGATCGGGGATCAAAGAAAAATAGCCAGGGCTATATCGAGACTTGGACCGGCTATAAGCTGCACATCGATACAGCGGACAACGGCATCCCAGTGGCAGCAATTCTGACGTCAGCGTCAGTACACGATTCACAAGCAGCAATTCCGCTGGCGACCATTACCTCTAACCGCACTCACAATTTTTATGACCTAATGGATTCTGCATATGACCAGAAGGAAATAGCTGACTACAGTCGAAAATTGAACCATGTACCGTTGATCGATGTGAATCCGCGTCGGAATAAAGAGTTAAAGGAGAGCCTAGGATCCGAGAAAAAGGCACGAAAAACCTTGAACTGGGAGCCTGCCGAAGCAACTCGATACAAGGCACGTAGTGGGGCCGAGCGAACAAACGCTCGGCTGAAGGATGAATTTGGAGGCAGAACTGTTCGAGTAAGAGGTCCACGCAAGGTGTTCTGTCATTTAATGATTGGGGTGCTGACCCTGACCGCTGACCGGCTGATGCGAATGATTATGTAAAAATTGATCGGGAAAGCAACTAACACACATAGATAGGCAAAAAAACTTTAACAAGGAGGGAGGCTGCCCTCAAGCAGCAAAATTTCGAAGAAAATAAGGGGTTTTACTGGCCAGTCCCAAAAAATAGGGATCTGTCTTCATTAAGTGGAGCCTCGAGACAGCCCTAACCGAGACTTTTGCAATTGGCTCACAATATTGAAGTTACACAAAGCTGAAACTGCTCGCCAAAGGGTTTAGAAATTGTCATGCTCTTGCAACACTACGTCATTTGAGTATGTAGTTTTGTCCAATGCTCGGCGCGCCGGCTTTGCC
>JAAKFB010000107.1 GCA_011065235.1 Chlamydiota bacterium
GCGTTTTTGTTGATTTTGGCCGCTTCTTCTTGGTTGAAACTCCCGATTTTGCATCAGATTTTGGTGATGATTTCTCAAGTTCTCTTGATTGCGGTTATCATCATTTTCCAGCCCGAATTGCGCGCAGCACTTGCAAAATTGAGCTTGAAAGGGAGACGTTTTAAACAGTTCACCGAATACGATCGGTTCCTCGATCAGCTCTCCAATTCGGTCTACCGCCTCTCAGAGAGGCGCATTGGTGCTCTCATTGTTCTCGAACACGAAGATATCCTCGAAGAATTCTCTTCCAAAGGGGTACAGCTCGACTCCCTCTTCACATCTGAACTTCTCGAATCGATTTTTGCAACGACGACTCCGCTTCACGATGGTGCAGTCATCATCCGCGACCAGACGATTATAGCAGCGTCTGTCATCTTGCCCTTAGCGGAAGAGGGCTCTCAATTGTCTCGCTCGATGGGAACGCGCCACCTCGCAGCGCTGGGCTTAAGCCAAAAGACTGATGCACTTGTCATTGCGATTTCAGAGGAGACGGGAAAAGTCTCCATTGCCCGAGAAGGGGTGATGACGCGCGGAGTAAAAATCGACCGCTTCAAAGCAATCATTCGCAGTATTTTCACTCCACCACAAGAAAAGAAAGAATTTAAGGGCAAATTTAATCTCATGGAGTGGATTAAAAAATGAAAACACTCCTCAAAAAACTCTTTATCGAAAATTGGCATCGCAAGGCGATTTCCGCGCTTTTGGCGATCATCATCTGGTTCATGGTCAATCAAACCCTCACCACCTCACGTCCCATCAGCAACATTCCCGTCAGAGTAATTAACATTCCTTCCGGAAAAACAATCGTCGATTTGCAGAGCAACGGAATCATGACCAAGCGACAAACGCTAACACTCGTGGGCAATAAAAAGCTCCTTGATGAACTCACTTCAAATGATTTGGAAATTGTCTTAGACGCGCAAAATGAATCCGGAGTGTGGAATGCGACTGTCACAAAGCGCAATCTCACTTCTCTAAATCCCGAAATCAACCTCGCGAAAGGGATCACGCGCGTTTCTCCCACTCAAATTCACATCCGATTTACAAAACTCGTTTCTGAAAAAATCCCTGTTTTCATCACCCAACCTATTGGAGAAGCCCCAAAGGATTATCAGTTCCTAGACATCTGGCCCTATCAGCTTTATCTCAATGTCAGTGGTCCCGAAGAGGTTGTCAAACGGTATAAAGCCCGCGGTGTGCGTCTCACATTTGACTTAAACGATATCTCGAAAGCCGAGCTCGATGCCCTACATGCTCGCCCCAATTCTTCTAATTCTGACGAGGTCTCCTTTTGTGTCCCCGAACAGTGGAAACGGGTCACTCTCCCTCTGCTTTCAGACACTCCGATTGAGATTGACGACCCAAAAGCCAAAGATCTGAGCATCTACTTTATCCGTGTTTCTTTGATCCCGGTCAATTCTAAAATTCCCGTTGATCTCTATTTCCCAACCGAAGGGATCAACACCTACAATCCAAAAACAGTCAGTTGGGGATCGAGCAGTCTCATCGAAAGAATCAACGGCTTGCACGTCTTTTCTCAACCTCTCTTTGCAAAAGGCGTTTCACACCTATTTGTCCGCATTGTTGAACAAATGTTACAAATGAGCATCACAGTCGATCCAACAAAGGATAATCAATACCTCAATTGGAGCATTGAGTTCATCAATCCACGCCTTCTTGAAGACCGTTTTATCTCTCTCATGATGTCCGATACCACAGATGAAGAAGTGCGCGAGTTTGAACCGCTTGTCCGCGAAGAGTATTTGCGCAACCGGTTCCGCAGCTATATGAACCGCTTTCAACTCTACAAATCAGATGACAAAAAACTCGACCTCAATGTTCATCTAGATAACCACAAAGTGGTGATGGAAGAAGGAATCCCTTCCCTTCCCACTTCAACCTTCATCAGAAAAGAATGACCCGTTCTGTCACTATCCTTAAATCCCATTTCACCAAAAATGGCGGTGCAGAAAAGTATGCCCGCTGTTTGGCAGATGCCTTTCATCAAAAGGGATGCCACGTCACTGTTTTAACGACAGGACCGATCGACACTCCCTTCTCTTTCGAAGTGATCAGCCATCGCCTCAAAAGCAAAACCAGTGTCAGCAAAGTTTGGGAGTTTGAAGCCTTTTGCGACCAATATCTAAAAAAGCACCCAAGCGATATCGTCTTTGGCATGGATCGCAATCGCTCTCAAACCCACCTGCGCGCAGGTTCAGGCTCTCACAAAGCCTACCTGGAGCACCGCAAATCCTATGAGAGCAGCTGGAAGCGCTTTCGCCACATGATCAATCCCCTCCACACCACTCTGCTCCACATGGAAAAAACCGGTTTCGAGCATCCCGATCTCAAAGTCCTCTTCACGAACTCGAACCTCGTCAAAGAAGAAATCCTTTCTCATTTTGTAATCGACCCCAAAAAAATCACCGTCATTCACAACGGTGTCCAGTGGCATGAGTGGCAAGAGAGCTTCGATACCTGGGAAAAAGACTCCTCTCATTTCGAATTTCTCTTCATTGGAAGCGACTTTCATCGGAAAGGACTCATCCCCCTCCTAAAGGGACTCCGCCAACTCTCAGAGCGCGATTTTCACCTCTCTATCGTCGGCTCCGACAAAAACCAAAAACACTTTCAGCACCTCGCCCAAAAATACGGTCTGCAAAAACAAATCACCTTTTGTGGTGCGCAAAGTGATATCCGCCCCTTCCTCCAAAGGGCCGACTGTCTCGTCATCCCCTCCTTCTACGATCCCTTTGCCAACGTCACCGTCGAAGCCCTCGCTATGGGCCTCTTTGTCGTCTCCTCGAAAACCAATGGAGGCTGCGAGGTCCTCACCCCCGAGACCGGATGCACAATCGAAGATCTCAAAAACATGACACCTGCTCTCGAAATAGCGCTCAAACACCCCAAGACCAGACAGCGTGCGCTACTTATTCGCGAGTCTGTCAAACACCTCGATTTTTCCACACAACTCAACACCTACCTAGATACATGCTTATTACCTACCTCTTAATCAGACTCCTCACCCTCCCCCTCGCGTATCTCCCCTACCGCGCACTCCACGCCTTGGGAAGACATCTCGGCACCCTCGCCTATCACCTCATCCCCAAATACCGCAAACGAGCTCTCAGCAACCTCGCGCTCGCCAGTGATCTCCACCTCTCCAACGACGACGTCCGCCGTATTGCCAAAGCCAGCCTCCAAAGCCTGATGATCACTTGTCTCGAATACCCCAAACTCGCCCGTGAAAAAGACATATCCAACATCGCGACCTGCGTGAACCCCGAAAAAGCCGATGCGATCATGGCTCAAGGCAAAGGAGTGATCTTTTTCTGTGGCCATCAGTCCAACTGGGAACTCCTCTTTCTCGAAGGGACAAGCCGGATGCCAGGTGTCGCGATCGGCCGTCCCATCAAAAACCACTACCTCTACAACTGGGTGCAATCCATGCGCCAGAAATTTGGCGGGACCATCATCAGCCCCAGAAACGCGATTAAAGAGGGTTTGCGCGGCCTTAAAAACGGAGCCTTCCTCGGAATCGTCGGCGACCAAGGGATGCCCGATAGTGGCTACTCAAGCATGTTTCTTGGGCGCGAAGCATGGACCTCACCCATTCCCGCTCTTCTCAGCTACAAAACCAGAACACCCCTCATTGTCGCCACCACCCACCGGAAAGGGGGCCATTACTACATCCACTACTCCGATCCCCTTTATCCCAACAAAGACACTCCCAAGGAGCTAGAAGTCAAACGGCTCATGGACGCCGCCCTTTCCCTCTACCAAGAATCGATCAAAAAACACCCTGAAGAATGGCTCTGGATCCACAACCGCTGGAAGCAACAGACCACAGACATCATCAAACGCCCCTACCGCCAAGACAGCATCGCCCTCTTTTTGCCCGACGATCCAGCCCTTGCTGCCAAACTCCCCCACATCCGCACCCTATATCCCCGTGAGCACCTCTCGATCTACATCCCTCAATCCCTCCAAGTCACCCTAGACGCTGAAATCCATCCCTACACCCATCTCAGCGAGACTCTCGAAGAGGACCTCCGCTATAAACTCATCATTAACTTCACCCAAGATACCACCATCGACCGCCATTACAAAAAACACGCAGCCCAAACCGTCCTCCATCCCCAATCATTCGAAGAACTCGAAACTATAATTACACATGCCTGAGAACCGCTTTTTTCTAGACGCCCCCTTCCAGAAGGGTCTCACACTCGACCTTCCTCAAGAAGAGCTCCATCACCTTCGCGTGATGCGCATCCACCCTAATGACACCTTTGATCTCGTCAATGGGCAAAATCAACTCGCCACTGTAAGGCTCGAAAAAGGAACCTCTGTGGTCCTTCTCGAGGTGATTACCAAACCCCCGCCAAAGCACCAACTCATTCTCGCACAAGCCTTTCTTCGCCCCAAAAACCTCGAATTCGTGATCGAAAAAGGGACCGAGCTCGGCGCCACCGCCTTTTGGCTCTTCCCTGCCTCGCGGAGCGAAAAAGGCTCCCCCAAGCTCGCCCGCCTCCGCCAACTCACCATCTCGGCTCTAAAGCAATGTGGCCGCCTGGACCTTCCCCAAATCAAGATCTTTCCCGACCTGCCAAAGCCCCTACCCGGCACCGCTTTCTTCGGGAACCCTGGCTCCAAGACACTTCTATCTCCCTCATCCACCGATACAACCCTTTTCATCGGCCCTGAAAAGGGCTTTTCTCCCGAGGAGGAAAATCATCTCCACAAGGCCCTCAAGGCCAAGGGGATACGCCTCAACCCCCACATTTTACGGGCTGAAACAGCTGCTCTCTGCGGTCTCTCACTGCTTGCTATCAACGAAAATTTTTAATACTTAACCTCTTAACTCTAAATTAATAATAATTATTAAAACCTTGACAATTAGTCAATAACATGATATTATTTAGCTATAAACTATAAAAAAGAGGTGATAATCATGACTATAAAAAACAATTTGCTTAAGCATTCAACTCCATTTCCACTCCAAGAAGTAAAGCCAACACGCAGATCGTGCTGTATTTATTTAATCCCGATCATTGGCCAGATTCTTTTCTTAATAGACATGTTTGGAAGCTCTTCAAAATCCAATAAAACATTGGCGGACAATTCTTACACACAAGCTCCCTCTGCATCTATTACACCTACAACTAAAAAAACAAACACTCTTGTAACAGAAGGAACTTCTCAACCTAAACCTGCACCTAGAGAAATTAAAACTACAACTACACCTACACCACAAAAAAGTGCACCTAAAAAGATTTCAAAATTAGATTCTAATGTGAAAAAGCTGAATGAAGAAATCAATAAAGGGGAAATCAATTTCCAGAACGCATTTGCACTAATTGAAGAAACACTTCCTCTCATCAGTTCACAAGATAAAAAAACCCGATCCACGCTTCTTGAATTACAAACAAGACTTCAAAACATCAGCAAAAATGATATTTCTGATGATAAAATTACCAAAGCCTATATGGGACTCTGTACAATGATGCTAGAAATTCCATCGCTTAAAACTGAAAAGGACTTCAAGCTCACATTTGAGGTGCTTAAGGAATATGTGCAGCTAGTTGATAATCGAAAAGGACAAAAAGGCATTAAAGAACTCAACACTATGGTTGAAAAGTTCGCATACCAATTTGAAATAGCCTATGATGCTTTCAACGAAAAAAGTACAAAGATATCGGTTGTTGCTCAAGGTCAAAAAACCCCAAAATTGCGACCTCTTTCTACTAATATTCCTGCCGCTGCAAAAGAACGAACAGTTGTAACTCAAATTCAATATAAAAATGCGAGAGTGTTGGAAAAATTATCTTTAAAGCCACATACCTTCATCTAAGACGCAATCAGGGAATTACAGTTTAATTTTACCCACGCGGGTCAGAAATTCCAAAAATGTCTTCCTCACTTGAGGAGGACATTTTTTTATACACCGTTCCTTTCTCGGGATCCATGGTGACGGTCTGCCCGTCACTGAGGCGGCGAAGCGCCTCATCTGCACGGATGAGAATCGGGATATTGAGTTTCTCGGCCTCTCGAAGGGCGAGGTCCTCATATGCATGGTCATCGGGATGGTTCTGAAGGATCAGTGCTTTGGCCTTTTGGTCCACGGGGATGTATTCTTGCGTGATCTTGGATAGAACGACGATCTTGCCCGAGGCGGCGCTGGTCGCATATTCATCGGGGGTGAGGACGATTTTGATCTCTCCTTCGATTTCGGGACCTTCGGACTCATCTGCACGCACGAGAACCTCTCCGATGCTTTCTACGACCATCATGTTGGTTGTGCC
>JAAKFB010000108.1 GCA_011065235.1 Chlamydiota bacterium
GTGACATCGAGAGCAAGGGCTTTTCCTTCGGTCTCTTTCATTTTGATAAAAATGTTCAAAGCATCTTGCAGGGTTTTTTCTAGTGTCGCTCGAATTTTAGTGCCCAGTTCTTCTTCAAAAGAGACCCGTTCCATTTGTTCTAGCAAAAAGGCTAAATCAATTTCCTCTTTAGAAAAACCGAGCGATTTCGCCATTTTTTCCCAATGGGTTTTCAATTTTTTGAGAAGGGGAAGCGCCGCCTGCGTACTTCTCGATTTTTTGTAATGCACTTTGACGGTGACTTGTCCTCGCAGCACCTGTTTTGCCACCATTTTGCGCAGGTCCATTTCTAAAAAGAGGAGTTCGCGACTCATATGCATATGGACGTCGAGCATTTTGCGATTGACAGCGTGAATTTCTACAACCCAAGCAAGGCCGTCGACTTCTTCACTTGTCGCGCGCGCGTAGGCTGTCATGCTTCTGGTCATTCTCTTCTCCTTTCAACAGGCCAAAACTCATCCGATGGATCGGCAAGGGACCGTGTTTTTTAATAGCTTCCTTGTGCTTCAACGTCCCATATCCCTTATGATCTTTGAAACCATAAGCGGGATAAAGAGCATCATAGCCCAGCATGATGTGATCACGCGTTACCTTCGCAATCACCGATGCCGCGGCAATGACTTGCGCCTTTTGATCCCCGTCAACAACGCTTGCAGACGGAATGTCACATTCTGGGGTGTGACACCCATCGACGAGCAAAAAATGAGGCACAATGCTCAAGCGACGAATCGCACGCAGCATGGCCTCCAAGGTGGCGTTGTGGATATTGAGTTTGTCGATTTCTGCAGCTTCGACAACCCCTACGCCAAAATCGATGTCGGGATGCAGAATGAGATCTTGGTAGAGTTTATAGCGCAGCTCAGGTGTCAGTTTCTTGCTGTCATCGATGCCTCGAAGGACATATCCATCGGGTAAGATGCATGCAGCAGCCACAATGGGACCTGCCAATGGCCCTCTTCCTGCCTCATCAATTCCTGCAATACTCTCAAAACCTTGCTCACGCACTTCTTGTTCGATGTTGCACAGCCGCTTGAGACGAAATGTTTCAGCACGCTTCTTCCCTGACTTGGCCACAGGCTATTCTTCTTTTTTTTCTTCTTCTTCCGTTGCTTTCGGCTCGGTGATTTCTTCTTTGATTTCCTCTACAGGCGCCGCTTTAGCTCTCGATTCGGTTTTTATAATACGCTCTTGGATTTTCGCCTTCTTCCCAAAGACTCCTCGCAAGTGGTAGAGTTTGCTTTTGCGCACTTTACCCCGTTTAACCACTTCAATTTTTGATACTTTTGGACTATGCAGAGGAATCACCCGTTCCATCGCAGATCCATAAGCGATGCGGTAGATCGAAATCGTCTCTGAAATCCCTTTCCCTTTGCGTGCGATCACCACACCGGTGAATACCTGAATCCGCTCTTTTTCTCCTTCGATAATGCGGTAATGTACACTGATTGTGTCCCCGATTCTAAATTCGGGGATGTTCATGTTCATCTGCTCCGCTTCCATGTTTTCAATGACTTGATTCATCTCTAAGCTCCGTTTTTTTTATTCCTTGCTCCAGGCGCCACTTGTCGATTTCTTTATGGTTCCCTGAAAGTAACACTTCGGGAACGCGCCTTCCTTCAAATTCTTCGGGCCGCGTATAGTGGGCTCCTTCTAATCTTCCTTCGTCTTGAAAGGAGTCTTCTTGTGCGGCTCTGCCATGTCCCAAAACTCCGGGGATAAATCGGACCACAGCGTCCACGAGTACATTTGCGGCGATACATCCATTTGTCAGGACATAATCTCCAATACTGATCTCTTCGTCCACTTCGCTGTCAATCACCCGCTGATCCACACCTTCGTAATGACCGCAGAGGAGGATCAGGTGTTCATGCTCGGCTAAAGCCTCACATTTTTGCGCTTTTAGCGTCTCCCCTTGTGGTGTCAAATAAATCACATGAGAAGAAGGGGTTTTCACACTTCTGATCGCTCGGATGCAGGGCTCTGCCATCATCACCATTCCGGGACCTCCGCCATAGGGGCGGTCATCGACTTGCCGATGCTTACCTCGCGCAAACTGACGAACGTCGATGAAGTCCACTTCAATCAGCCCCCGCTCTATCGCCCGCTTCAACATACTCACCCCAAAAGGGCTTTCAAAATAGCCGGGAAAAAGCGAGAGGATGTCAATTTTCATCGCTATTTCGCAGGTGCAGCTGCTTTCTTTCGCGCTGCGCGTCTCTTTGCTGCGAATTTCACTTTTTTCGCTTCTCTCTTCTCATTCCACTGCTTGATCACACCAGGAGCAATACGTGCGATGAGTTTTTTCGCATCTTCTGTCATCACTGCTCCTAGATTGAGCCAGTGAAGCGTTTGCTCTTCGTTGATTTTCGCATTCTTTTCTGCCAAAAAGGGATCATACCATCCCAAATTTTCCAAATACTTTCCATCGCGCTTCACATGGGTATCACAAGCGACTAAGCGGTAAGTTTGGCGATTGGCACGTCCTTGCTGACGCAAGCGAATTTTCACTGCCATAACATTGTCTCCTTTAAATTAGGCATCGATTTCATTTTAGGCATCGATTTGCACAACTTTTTCAATTTTTTAAATCCTTTAACCAGGCGATTGACATCATCGATCGTGGTTCCACTCCCCTGTGCGATCCGACGACGGCGGCTGGGAACCAGTTCAACCGTCTCTTCGCGCTCTTTTAGGGTCATCGATTGGATGATCGCCTCTGTTTGCTGAAACTCTTTTTCCGGTAGATCCAAATCTCCCAGATTAGACATCCCAGGCATCATTTTCAATAGACTCTTGAAAGAGCCCATTTTCTTCATCATTCCCAATTGCTTAAGGTAGTCTTCATACGTAAACGCCGCTTTGCGCAATTTTTTCTCAAGTTTGGCGCTCTCCTCTTCATCGATGTGCTCTTCAGCTTTTTTCACGAGGTTGATGATATCGCCCATTCCGAGGACCCGGTCTGCCATCGAACGGGGATTGAAAAGCTGTAGATCGTCGATGTGCTCTCCAATTCCCTCAAATTTTAAAGGCTTTTGCGTCACTTCGGTAATCGAAATCGCAGCACCCGCACGGGCATTGCCGTCGAGCATCGTCAGAATCGAACCCGTGATCTCAATTGCCTGGTCGAATTCTTGAGCCGTTTTGACCGCATCTTGTCCCGTCATCGCGTTGGCGACAAAGAGAACCTCTTGAGGATCGAGAGCTTTTTTGAGAGCTTTGAGCTCATCCATCAACGTCTCATCGATATGCAGACGCCCTGCAGTATCGAGGATGAGGACATCAAAGCCCCCTTTGCGTGCATGTTCGAGAGCTTTCTTCGCAACTTTAAGCGGTTTTTTCTCTCCATCGAGAGCAAATACTTCGGTCTCACTTTGGCCGCACACCCTTTTGAGCTGCTCGATTGCCGCAGGCCGTGCGAGATCGCAAGCCGCGACAAGGACTTTTTTATTTTGCTTCTTGAGGTAGGCAGCGAGCTTGGCAGTCGTAGTTGTCTTTCCAGAGCCCTGAAGTCCACACATCAGCAACACAGAGGGATGGCCAATCAGCTTGAGCTCAGGCTCTTCGCTTCCCATCAGGGTGATCATTTCTTCGTGAACGACTTTGATGAATTGCTGGTCCGGAGTCACCGACTTGAGAACAGCATCGCCAAGGGCTTTTTCTTTGACTCGTTTGACAAATCCAGACACAACCGTGTAATTGACATCGGCATCGAGCAGGGCAAGGCGCACCTTGCGGACCGCGTCCGAGATATTGTCCTCTGTCAACTTTTTTTTGCCGGCCAGAGAAGAAAACAGCTGGGTAAACTTATTAGCGACTGAATCAAACATAATAGATTCCCTACATTATAGAGGAAAAAAGTTTGAAATTCAAGTAGAAGAAACGATCGTGGCCTGCCCAGTCGGGCTCTACTCGGAGATTCTCCCAAATATCTTGAAAAAATCTCTTTTTCACCCCCTCTCCTTGGCCCGATCCGATCTCAAAAAAGACTTTGGCCCCAGGATTTAAAACCGCCGGCAATGCCTCGCCCAGGCGCTCAAAAAACTCATAGCCACTCGATCCAGACACAAGTGCCATCTTGGGTTCGTAATCCCCCATGGATGCAAACTCTTCTTCGGTTACGTAGGGAGGATTGCACAACACCAAGTCAAATTTTTGCCCCTGGACCGGCTGAGTCAAATCTCCATGCTTCCACTGTATTTCCACTCCATTTTTCAGAGCATTGTGCTCGGCAATGGCCAGAGCTTCAGTAGAAAGGTCCACCCCCACTACTTCCAGTTCAGGATGGGCTTTTTTAAGCCCAATGGCCAAACATCCCGAACCTGTACAAAGATCCAAGACCCGCTTTTCCGTTCCATCAAGGCGTTTGCAAACTAGATCCAATAGAATTTCAGTCTCTTGGCGGGGAATCAGAACATCTGGCGTCACCTTGAGCGTCGTATGGTAGAACTCCACCTCCCCCAAGATATATTCCAGTGGCTCACCGGAAGCTGCCCGCTTCAATGCTGTGCGAAACGGCTCCAGCTCCTCTTCTACAAGAGGGCGATCGAAATGGATATAGAGATCGATCCGCTTAAACCCCAAAAAATGGGCCAGAAGAGACTCTGCCATCAAGCGAGGTTTTTCGATTTTGTGCTTTTCGAGATGCCCAGATGCAAGACTTAAAATGGTTTTTACGTCCCTCATTGCAAAGCCGAGAGTTTGAGTTGATGAAAGTGGCTGACAAGAGGTTCTGTGATCTCTGACAACTCCCCTTCCATCGCCCTGTCGAGCTTATAGAGAGTCAAATTGATCCGGTGGTCAGAAACCCGATTTTGGGAAAAATTGTAGGTACGGATCCGCTCTGAGCGATCTCCCGTTCCGACCTGAGATTGACGCAATTCCGAGCGTTCTTGATACGCTTTACGTCTTTGCTCGTCAACGATCTTAGCCGATAAAAGACGGAGGGCTTTTTCTTTGTTTTTGTGCTGCGAGCGCTCTTGCTGGCAATAGGCCACCGCTCCCGTAGGAATGTGCGTGATCCGCACCGCAGAATCGGTCGTGTTGACATGCTGTCCACCTGCACCCGATGCGCGATAGGTATCGATTTTGAGATCCTTCTCGTCGAGATCGATCTTCTCTTCTTCATCGGGTTCCATCAAAACCGCGACAGTCACAGCAGAGGTGTGGACACGCCCTTGCGTCTCCGTCTCTGGCACCCGTTGCACTCGATGCGTTCCCGCCTCATACTGCATCATCCGATGCACATTCGACCCCGACACCACCATGATATACTCTTTATAGCCACCGACATCAGACTCTGCACAGGAGAGCAACTCCCACTTCCATCCATTATTAGAGGCATAGAGTTGATACATCCGGACGATATCTCCCACAAAAAGCGCCGCCTCATCGCCTCCTGTCCCCGCGCGCACTTCAATGATTGTATTGCGGTGATCATTGGGATCGGGAGGAACGAGAAGAGCTTCGACTTTACCCCTTGCGAGCGGCACTTCTTTTTCTAGAGAGTCGATTTCTTCGCTTAACATATCGAGAAGCTCTTGATCCGTCTCTGATTTGACAAGATCACGGTTCTCTTCTAGCTGTTTTTCAATCTTCTCAAAATGAGACCACGCCTCTTTGATTTGATTCAAATAGGCATGTTCTCGAGTCAATTCTTTGTATCGTTTTTGATCGGAAAGGACATCGGGATCGCCCAGAAGTATTTCCACTTCTGAAAAGCGCTCGATAAGCTTGGCAATGCGCTCTTTCATGAGATTATCCCACTATTAAAAAATTTTGATTTTTGAAAGATTTTTTCAAGGATATTTCTTAGAAAGTGGGATAGTCTCACAAGCTACGTTTTCTTCTTGGTAGTCTTTCTAGCTGCCTTTTTCTTAGCAGGGGTTTTTTGTTCCTCTTCCTTGGCCTGCTGCTCACCTGCTTCTTTCTTCTTAGTGGCGTAGCGTTTGCGGAACTTATCGACACGCCCTTCTGTATCGACGAACTGCTTGCTTCCCGTAAAGAAAGGATGAGAAGCGGAAGAGATCGGGACGCGGTGGACAGGATATTCCTTTCCCTCGAAAGTCTCCGTTTCTTTCACCTTTAGGGTCGTTCCACAGATAAATTTTGTCCCCGTAGAGGTATCGATAAATAGCACTTCTTGATATTCGGGGTGGCCTTCTTTTTTCATTAGAGCTCCAAAAAAAAATAATATCTTCTCATTCTATCAGAACACCTGATTATCTACACAGATTCATATAATATTCGTTCACGATCGCCAGACCGTGTGCGTGCCCATACTTAGTGCTACCC
>JAAKFB010000109.1 GCA_011065235.1 Chlamydiota bacterium
CTTTTGTGCTTGGAAGGATGTCCAGGAGGTTCTTTGAAATGCTCATGAGAGTAAGCATTCAATAAAATATTGATATTTCTCAAGTTATTTCTAATTTGCCAGGACTTTTTGAGGACGTACGTTTTCTCCCCGGTTTTTGCCAGCAATTGAGTTATTGAAAATTATGTTCGATTTTGGTCTTTTGGAGTCGATGGAATCAATTGATCGAACACTGAAAGAAAGCCTTGTGCTCATCCAAAAGCACAAGGGACCCATGAGTCTTCGAACTCTTTTGAAGTTCCTCGCCAAAAAGGGACCGATCCTTGTCATTTTGATTCTCATTCTCCCCTTTTGCCAGCCGTTTCATATTCCGGTCCTCTCGACGTTTTTTGGGCTAGCGATTGCCCTGGTAGCTTTTCAAATTGTATTTGGACAGCCTTTCTGGCTCCCAAAATTTTTACTCTCTAAGAAAATTTCCACATCGGTTCTGAAAAAAGTACTCCGGAAAAGTTTGGTTGTGATCGAAAAATTGAAAAGGTGGATCCATCCTAGGTGGACTTGGCTTTGCAAGTCTGCTGTTATGAAAGTGCTCAATGGCCTTGTCATTGCTCTCTTAGCCCTTTTTTTGGCGCTACCTCTTCCTATTCCCACAACGAACCTGGGTGTCGCCTGGCCAATTCTATTGATCTGTTTGGGGCTCCTAGAAAATGATGGATTATTTGTTTTTCTTGGGTATTTTGTTGGGATTGTCTATTTTGTTTTCTTTATCACACTCGTTATTGGACTCGGATCTCTATGAAAAAAAAGTTTTTATCCCTTCTGTTTGTTGTTTTGACAATTTATCTACCAGCAAGCGAAAGGAACTTCTCTCCAGAAGAAGTGCTTCCAGCTGTTGTGTTTATTGCAAAAGAAATCAATTCTTTTGATCAAGTATATCCCTATAATCCCGATAGTTTTTACGAATATTTGCGCCCTTTTTATGAGTGGTGGTGGCCCACAAGACATTTCCATGGTTCTGGATTCATCGTCAGTCCTGATGGTTACGTGGTCACGAATGATCATGTGGTTGATGAAGGGACGGATTTCTTGATTGTCATCCGAGATTTTGATCTTAAAATCTACAAAGCAAAATTGGTTGGATCGGACCCTCGAACAGATCTTGCTGTTCTGAAAATTGAAGACCCTGATGGGACGGAGTTTGCTTATTTAAAATTCGGAAATTCTCAAAATGTCGCACTTGGCGATGACGTGACGGTGATTGGAAGCCCCATCACGACGGAATCAACCGTGACTAGAGGAATTATTAGCGGAAAAAACCGAAATAATTGTGGGCTATTTGATATCGAGGGCTATCTGCAAACTGATGCACCCATCAACGCAGGGAATTCCGGAGGGCCTATCCTCAATGAAAACGGAGATGTAATCGGGGTCGTCAGCTTTGGTTTTAGTCATTTTTGGGGAATCGAGGGAATAGGCTTTGCTATTCCAAGTAATAGCGCAGAAAAGATCGTCAACCAATTCATCACCAAAGGAAAAGTGTCACAGGGTTTTTTAGGGATTGAATTAGAAGATACTTGTGAAATCGTATTCGATCACTTCTTCTTCGATACAAATGGGGGAGCTCAAATTAGTGGAATCGTCCTAGATTCTCCTGCAGACAAAATGGGACTAGAGCCAGGTGATCTGATCATTGAATTCAATAATATCCCCATTGACATGCCCGCAAATTTACGCAATCACCTCTGCGTTCTGGAACCCGGCACCATAGTTCATTTAAGCGTAGATCGCGAAGGAGAAATCCTCGAATTCACAGTTGAGCTCGGCAGTGATGAATTATCAAAAAAACATGCTTCCATGGATTCTTTTGCATGTCAAATTGTTATCTGATTGTCATTGGAGGTGGAGCTGCGGGAATTTTTGCTGCTCTTAGAGCAAAAAAATGCAATCCCGATGCACGTGTCCTTTTGCTTGAAAAGACGGCAGTTTTGCTCGCAAAGGTGCGGATCTCAGGAGGCGGAAGATGCAATGTCACCCACTCTTGCTTCGATCCGAAAGAACTCACCTCCCATTATCCCCGTGGCAACAAAGAACTTCTCGGCCCTTTTCACCGCTTCGGTCCCAAAGACACGATTGAGTGGTTTCAAGGAAAAGGGATCACTTTAAAAACTGAAAAAGATGGGCGGATTTTCCCCGCTACTGATAGCTCTGAAACCATCATTCAGTGCCTTTTAGGCGAAGCCAAGAGGTTGAACGTCGAGATCGGCTTAAGACAGAAAATTCAAACGATTGAAAAAACAGAAGAGGGTTTTTGTATCCACTTGAAAGAGGGAGAGTCTCTTCACTGCAAAAAGCTCCTTTTGGCAACAGGAAGCAGTTCTCAAGGCTATGAATGGGCTAAACAGTTGGGACATACGATTCAAAAACCTCTCCCCTCTCTGTTCACGTTTAATGTGCCGACATCTCCCCTCAAAGAACTTTCGGGGATCTCTGCCACCGATTGCGAGCTTCATCTCAAGGGAACCTCTTTTCGTCAGCGAGGCCCCGTGCTCATCACCCACTTTGGATTCAGTGGCCCTGCTGTCATCAAACTCTCCGCATGGGCAGCCCCCTATCTCTTTGAAAAGGGTTACAAAGCCGATCTCATCATCAACTGGATGCCAGGGTCCACTCCCCTTCCAAAAAGGCTTATGAAGAAGTTGAAGCAAGATCTTCACGCTGATTGTTTTCGTATTGAAGGAAAAACGACCCACAGGGAGGAGTTTGTCACCTGCGGCGGAGTCACTCTAAATGAGATCAATTTCAAAACGATGGAGAGCAAAATCTGCCCCGGGCTCTATTTTGCAGGCGAAATTCTCAACATCGATGGGGTCACAGGCGGCTTCAATTTCCAAAATGCCTGGACTACAGGCTTCCTAGCAGGCAGTTGATAATAAATCTGTAATAGCCTATAATATTTAGAAAATTAGGAGAGAAAATAAAATGAATTCTATTTGTTTTAACAATAACAATTCTATCTGCAGCCCTCTAAAAGAACCATCTACTAAACAAAGTATTTTGAATGATACTGTTACTCAAATGATCCAATTCATGAGGATCGATCGCGCAATCGTTGATGTAGTTCGAGATTTTTCTAGGGAACACATCGTAAACTTAATCACTTCTTCAGCTCTTTGGGGTTTTACAGTGATTTCCGCACAGGTATTAGGAGTCGCATTTGCTGTTTATATAGTTGTCCTTAACTTTGCTGTACACTATGCCGCCAACTTTTACATGAGTTCTCAAAAAGAAAATTTACATCGTTGTGACAATACTAATTTTTCAAAATCAACCCTATTCAAAAATGTGATAATAGGGCTTCTCCTTACAGCTCCTTTTTTCGCCCTAACAGAGGGCTTAACACTAGCCGTGGGCTTGATCATGAGCCAACTAGGGTTGTCCTCTGCAATGTACCAGGATGTCGGTGTTCTGCTTAGTCAATCGGGAATCACAGGGCTCTTTATGATTTTATTTGCGTGCGTCATTGCTCCAATCACTGAAGAATTTACGTTCCGAGGATATCTTAATGACTTATTCTTAATTAATGATTATGATAAAAAACAATCACTACAAAACAAAACAATCACTCAAAATCCTGATACTATTCCCCAAAAAACGGGGACTGTTGAAAGAATTTTTTCAAAATCAGCAGAAGCACCATCCTCACCTCCTCTGACTCCCCCACCTACGGTCACGGATATTCGAAAGGATCCCGCCTTCAAAACTTGGGATAAGTTTAAAGCGATTTTAAAGACATCTTTAGTTTTTGGGCTCATGCATCTATCACCCTTTCAGGGCTGGGCAAATATTCTAGTTTTTGTTGGTACGACCTTTATGGGATTATTTGCTGGTATCCTCACTGAATATACGGGCGATCTATGGGGATCGACAACCATTCATATGCTAAATAATACCTTAGCAACAATTCTTTTGAGGGTTTAAAATTAACCTAAGCGTACTTTATAATAACTAAATGCTTATAAAGTCACTTGTTTTATTTTTATTATTATTTTCTTCAATCGCTCACTCTCAGGAGTTGCATTGCACTCCAGAGCTAAAAAAGGTTGTGGAAAGGATAGAGCAGCTCCCTGAGGGCAAAGAGCTGATCGACCGGGTCCTTGAAGAGGGTGATTTGCACATTGTGATCAATCAGATCTATTCAAAAAAATTTGAAGGGTACTGGGATGCTTCCATTCGGACCATTCATGTCACCAAAACGCCTTCTGACAGCGCTTTTATTTCGACGATTCTCTTTGAGCTTCACAATGCCCTCAGAGAATCGGATTTTGAAAAGACCGACCAAATGGCCTATCAAGGAAGTCTTGATCGTAATGGATATGTCAAAGCGATGGAACACATCGAATATGAAAATGCTAGGGCCACCTCGAATTTATTGAATAAGGGAATTGAGTTGGGGCTTTTCCCCTATGATTCCTACTGGGAAGTCTCCGATACATTTGAAGAGCATTTTCTGGTCCAAAAACAAGCAGGCCATGCAGCTTGGTTTGCAAAAATGTACGACCAGCTTTAACCTGGTATCCTATGGAAAAAATACGTCTTTCTAAAGTGATGTCTGAGCGAGGAATCTGCTCTAGACGCGAGGCCGATCGCTACATTGAGCAAGGACTTGTCCTTGTCGATGGTGAAGTGATCTCCCAGCTGGGAACAAAGGTCTCACCCGACGCCTCAATCGAGCTGGCCCGCACGGATAAAAAGACCACCATCTTACTCAATAAACCCATTGGATATGTCTCTAATCTCCCAGAAAAGGATTATCCAGAGGCAGTGGAATTGCTTCCTCCCTCTCACAAAAAGTTGAACGTAGCAGGACGGCTCGATATCGACTCGAAGGGGCTTCTCGTGCTGACGAATGATGGAGCTCTTGTTAAAAAGCTTATCGGTCCCGACGCGGAGATGGAAAAGGAATATCTCGTCCGCGTGGAGGGAACAATCACAAAAGAAGGGATTCAAAAACTCTGCCGGGGTCTGTATTTAGATAATAACCTTCTCAAGCGGGCCCAAATCGATCAGCTCAAGCCAAATTTGCTCCGGTTCGTTTTGAAGGAAGGAAAAAAGCGGCAAATTCGCAGAATGTGCACCCTCGTTGGCCTACACGTCATTGGGCTAAAAAGGGTGCGTATTGGCCACATCCGACTCGGGGATTTATCCGAGGGAAAATGGCGCTATCTGAATAAAAATGAAGCGTTCTAATCCTCTATTTCTTCACTAGCAATAGCTATTGCTATATTGAGATTGTTCAAAAATTCCCAATAAAATGTTGAATTTCTCTATATCTCATAAGAAAGGAGGAATCTCATGGATCAAGAACGCCTAGAGGCGATGGATGCGTATTTTCGTGCGACAAATTTTCTGACAATCGCGCAGATTTATCTCAAAGACAATGCACTACTACGCAACCCATTAAAGCCCGAAAACATCAAACCACGTCTATTGGGCCACTGGGGAACATCTCCGGGTCTAAACCTCATTTATGTGCATTTGAACCGGATGATTCAGGATACCGATGCAAAATGTCTCTACGTCGCAGGGCCTGGACACGGCGGACCAGCGCTCAGGGCCAATGTCTTCCTCGAAGGATCGATGACCGAAACTTATCCCGATATCACGATGGATGCCAATGGCATTGAGATATTTGCCCGTGAATTTTCTTGGCCAGGAGGGGTTCCGAGCCATGTGAGTCCCCCAACACCAGGCTCGATCCATGAAGGTGGAGAACTGGGCTATGCGATGGTTCATGCGTTTGGCGCCGCTTTCGATAATCCCGATCTCATTGTCGCCTGCGTCGTGGGAGATGGAGAGGCGGAAACAGGGCCGATGGCAGCGAGCTGGCATTCGAATAAGTTTCTCAATCCTCAGCGCGATGGCGCCGTTCTTCCAATTTTGCATCTCAATGGATATAAAATTTCTGGGCCGACGGTGTTTGGACGGATGAGCGATGAGCACGTCCATCAATTTTTCTCAGGATGTAATTATGACGTTCGCTTCGTAGAAGGCGATGTGCCAATGCAAATGCATGAGGAGTTTTGGAAAGCGCTCGACTGGGCCTATGCACGTATTCGAGAGATCCAAAAGACGCCAGTGAGAGATGAGATTCCCGTTTGGCCGATGATTGTGCTCCGCACGCCAAAGGGATGGACCGGTCCGAAAGAGGTCGATGGGAATAAGGTAGAAGGGACGTTTCGCGCTCACCAAGTCCCTCTTTCAGAGGTTTTGACAAATCCGCAGCACTTCAAGATTTTAGAGGAATGGATGCATAGTTAC
>JAAKFB010000011.1 GCA_011065235.1 Chlamydiota bacterium
TGTTTATAGTTATCAGCGTTTGGAGAAACGCAAGTGCAATCCGACCTTGAAAATCATGACGATGATTAAGCAGATTTTTCCAGAGTTTTCTTTGGATTATGCTGTCGGATGCTAGGAATTCTTTCTTATTACGCCTAACGAATTTCCAGGAGTTGAGGGGTTTTCTAGATCTAACCTATTTAGAATGAAGGGCTTCCACCTAGCTTATAGAAAAGTCGCACAAGCTGTGCGACAATTGGAGAATCTGCCTGTTTTTCCCATTCCTTGGGGTCATAATATAGCTATTTTTCAGCAATTAAAGACTGGGAACGAGCGACTGTGGTATGCCAGCATGACTATAGCTGAAGGTTGGTCTAGAAGTGCTCTTCTAGAATCGATTTTGTCCAAGCTATCCCATTGTGCTTATTTCCATGACTTTATAGTATGGGCCGAAAAAGGCTTTTCATGGAAATCGTGGCTCTTTTGAGCTTTGTAGTTATTGGGGTTTTGGCAGGATTGATTGGCGGATTGCTAGGCCTCAGTGGAGGGATTGTCACGGTCCCCTGCCTGGTTCTCCTTTTTCGCCTCATGGGAATCCCTCAGACATATTTAATGCATATTGCGATTGGAACTTCTTTAGCGGCCATGGTGCTCAATAGCCTAGCCTCGATGTGGGCCCATCATAGGCGCCAAGGAGTCGTCTGGAAGATTGTATTTGCCATGATTCCTGGGATCTTTTTGGGCTGCATGCTCGGCTCTTTTGTCGCCCAATTCCTCTCTAGCGTGGTCTTGCAAGTGGTTTTTGGTTCGTTTATTTGCTTTCTGGGAGCGTACATTTTGCTCCAAAAAAGAAAGAGACAAGAGAAGAAACTGCCCGATAAAACGCTCTACACATGGCTGGGTTTTGGAATAGGCACCTTGTCGAGTCTTTTGGGAGTGGGAGGTGGCGTTTTTAGTGTCCCTTTGCTCATCTCCTATCGCTATCCTGAAAAGCAAGCGGTAGGAACATCGGCTGCCATGGGGCTTTTCATCACTTTTGTCGCTGCGGTTGCCTATTTGTATTTTGGATTGAAAGAGGTTAAGTTGCCGTTGACGCTCGGATTTATTTATCTCCCTGCTTTTGCAGTGATTGGTTTTGTAGCAATATTTTTTGCGCCGCTTGGGGCAAAATTGGCTCATCGAATAAAAGGAGCTCTCTTGCGCAAAATTTTTGCAGGAACCTTGATTATTGTGGGCATTTTAATGATTTTTAATTGAAGGAATGCATGTTTTTAAAAGATTTTCACATCATACGCCCCGATTTCGAAGAGAAGCAAGAAGCGCTTCTCGACTGGATTTTGAACGCTCATGTGCAGGTAGAACCAGAAGAAGATGCAGAATTTGCAGAGAAACTGCGCGAAAACTTATTCAAACTGGGCCTTGGAGAAAACAAAATCAAAACGCGGGGATTTCAGCTTGATGACTGCTCCCACCGAAACTGGGATGAAATGAAAATCTACAACCTCAATTCTGCTAAAGAGGGCTATCAGTTGGACAAACGGATGGCATTTTTTGATGAAGCGGCGTCTAGTGTTTTTGAAAAAATGTATCCCGAGGACAAGGCATTGCCCCCTCACCTTGTGCATGTGACTTGTACAGGATACGTGGCGCCAAGCCCTGCTCAAAAGCTCGTTTCACTCCGAGAGGCGGGAGCTCAGACGACGGTGACACATGCGTATCACATGGGGTGCTATGCAGCAATCCCTGCGATCCGCATGGCGATGGGGCACTATGCTGTTGAGGACGAGTCTACAGACATTGTGCATACAGAGATATGTTCTCTTCATATGAATCCCTCGCTCCATACGATCGAACAGCTCGTTGTCCAGAGCCTATTTGCCGATGGGTTCATCAAATACACACTGGGAGATGCTGATCCCTCCCCTTCTCTCAAAATTTTAGGGGTTTTAGAAGAGGTGATCCCCAATTCCATTTCGAAAATGACGTGGACGCCACACCAATGGGGTTTTCAGATGTCTATTTCTAAAGATATCCCCGTTCTTATACGGCGTAATCTCGAAGGATATTTAAAGCGGCTTGGCAAAAAGGCGGGCTATGAAGATTTGAAAAATGCGCGCTATGCGATTCATCCAGGTGGTCCGAAAATTATCGAACAGATTGCAGCGCAATTAGAGCTTGGCCCTGAGCAAATTCAATATAGTAAAGAAATATTACAAAGTTGTGGTAATATGTCGTCAGCAACGTTGCCTCACGTCTGGGAAAAAATGGTGCGCGACCCTGAAGTGAAACCGGGTGAGCTCATCGTGAGTTTAGCTTTTGGCCCAGGCTTGAGTATTTCTGGAGCCCTTTTTGAAAAGAGGTAAACATGGCTTTATTGATTTTAATCCCCTTTATCGTGCAAGCGCTCGTTATTGGCTTTGATGAGTATTATTTTCACATCAAGCGGGGGCTGCCACTGTGGGAGAGGATTGGGCATCCGATCGACACGCTGAGTATCATGGCTGCTCTCTTATTTGTCCTTTTGGTCCCCTATTCTGATGCCAATCTCAAATGGTACATTGGCCTAGCTGTGTTCTCCTGTCTCATGGTAACTAAGGATGAGTGGGTGCATAAGCACCACTGCCCTGCAGCCGAGCATTGGCTCCATGCCCTACTCTTTATAAATCATCCCATCGTACTGACGGGCACAGGTATTATCTGGTGGATATTAACAGGACATACAGCGCCTCGGTGGATGCAGCATTGGCTGGATCAGCCAACAGCTTTGCATACGTTACTTGTGGCGCAAATGGTGTTTGTTTCTCTATTTTTTCTCTATCAAGTCATTTACTGGAATTTCATATGGAAAGAAGAAAAAATCAAAACTCAATAAACAATGCCTTTTATAATGAGTTAGACGAAATATGGGTCGATTCTCAAGATCATCCCATTGCTCTACTTCGCTCTGAAAATGCGTTGCGCAATCCCTGGATACAAGAGATTTTGAGCATGACATTCCCCTATCCAGCTAAGGTGCTCGATATCGGCTGTGGAGGAGGGTATTTGACCAATTTTCTTGCATCCAAGGGACACCTGGTGAGCGGAATTGATTTGTCGACACAAAGTCTAGATGTCGCGAGAAAACACGATGCAACGGGCTCTGTCGAATACAAGAAGGCCAGTGCCAGCGAACTCCCCTATGGCGAAGGAATTTTTGATGCGGTCTGTGCAATGGATCTCTTGGAGCATGTGGAAAACCCTGCCCAGGTTATTGCAGAGGCCTCGCGCGTTCTCAAAAAAGGAGGGCTTTTCTTTTTTCATACGTTCAATCGCAATCTGCTCAGTTACTTTATGATCATCAAAGGGGTTGAATGGTGTTTTTCTAATACCCCGCGCAATATGCATGTCTATCCCCTCTTCATCAAGCCAGAAGAGCTCACAGACATTTGTGAAAATCATTACCTTCAAGTAAAAGAGATGAAAGGAGTGCGCCCCGATTTTTCTCGAGCTTCTTTTTGGAAAATGATCCTGACGCGCAAGGTGACTCCCGATTTTCGCTTTGTATTCACCTCTTCTTTAAAGACGGGGTATTCGGGATATAGTCTAAGAACCTGATAGCAATTTGATCATCCGATCGATTTGAAAATGGCGCTCCTCGCGCTTTTCGAGAAGATGATAAAACTCAACGGGGTTTTCTTTAACAATTTTAATGTCTTGGTGGATCTGAAAATAGATCCACTTTTGCATTTCATTAGAGAGTCTTTTGATATTGCGGGTTGCAATGAGGTGTTCCTTGACCCGAAAATTCTTCACTTTGCGCATCCGCAAAGCTTCTGCTTTTTCAATGAAAAAAAGGGGGTAATTTTGGTTTTGTGTGCAGTGGAGTTGCTCGAATGGAGACTTGCGCGATTTTTGAGGAATGACATTCGCTTTTCGGAGCTTTTTTTTTGTCTTATTGTTTGTTCCTAGAGGGATTTTATCAATTCCTTCGGGCACAAGGGGAGTTTTGTGGTGTTGATAGTCATGCTTGCGTTTTTGCAACTGATGATCGAGATGCAAAAGCTGCTTGAGATCGACTTTGGGCAAGGATTTTTTTGTCATTTGAAACGTTTTAACAAATTTTTGAATTTCTGTAAAAACATTTCTAGAAATTTTGCCGATCAGCTCTTTCGACTATAGATCGGATACTCGGGGTACCACATGGTCTCGTCTATGAGTTTTTCGACAGAGTCGACGGCCTTGAGTTTGGAATTCCCCTCTTCGATCACCGTTTTGGCAACTGCAATCGCGATTTCACGGGCCACTTTGCGTAAATTATCAAGGGTGGGGAAAAGAGGTGCATAAGGGTCTTTTTGCATAGGAGAATGCTCAGCAAGAACTTTTGCTGCAGCGATGAAAACCCGATCGCTTGCAAAAGTTGCTTTTGTTGCAATGAGCCCAAGACCAATTCCTGGGAAGACATAGACATTGTTACACTGCGCCATGTGGTAGATATTTCCCTCATAGGCTACCGGATCAAAGGGGCTCCCCGTTGCAATGATCGCCTCCCCTTTTGTCCACTTGAGAAGATTGCCAGGATGCGCCTCGCAGCAAGAATTGGGGTTGGATAGAGGGAAAATCATCGGTCGCTTGACGTGTTTATTCATCTCAGTGATGGCCTCTTCGGTGAAAGCTCCCGCTTGTGTCGATACGCCAATCAAAACCGTTGGATGAGCATTTTTAATCACATCCAATAAGCTAATATGAGTCGGATCTAAGACTTTCCAGGATTGTAAATTGTCCTGGGCAAAGAGACGCTGATTGGGGTCTAGAGACTCATTTTTAGTTTGAAAAAGCCCATCGAGATCGACGATGTAAAAGAGTTTCCGTGCCTCTTCTTCTGTGATGTCTCCTTCATCGACAATTGCATTGACTAGCTGATTGCAAATCCCAATGCCAGCAGAGCCACCACCTAGAACGGCAAAGCGCTGCTCTTTGAGCGTGGATTTCGAGAGCTTGACGGCGCTATAAACGGCAGCCAGAGCGACAGAGGCGGTTCCCTGGATATCATCATTGAAAGAGCACACAGTTTCGCGGTAGCGCTTTAAAAGAGGCAGAGCATGAGGCTTGGCAAAATCCTCCCATTGAAGAACCACATTGGGGAATCTCTTTTTAATCGCTTGAACAAACGTCTCGATAAAGGCGTCATAGTCATTCCCTGTGATCCGCTGATTGCGCCACCCGATATAGAGAGGATCTTCGAGCATTTTAGTGTTGTTGGTTCCCACGTCGAGAATAATTGGCAAAGTCCGCTCGGGATGGATCCCTCCAAAAAGAGTATAAAGGGCCAATTTGCCAACGGGAATGGCCATCCCGCCGACTCCAAGGTCTCCGAGGCCTAAAATCCGCTCGCCATCGGTCACGACGATGACATCAATGTCGGTACGAGGAAAATTGGCGATCATTTCAGAAATTTTGTCTCGATGGGGATACGAGAGATAGAGACCCCGCTGTTCGCGATAGAGCAAGCTATAGTTGGTCGATACCCTTCCAACCGTTGGGGTGTAGATGAGAGGGACCATTTCTTCGAGGTGTTCCATGAGAAATCGATAGAAAAGGATCTCATTGCGGTTTTGAAGAGCGCTGAGAAAGCTGAATTTGGAAAGGGCGTTGGGCTGCTCGTTGAAGTTGGCATAGCGCCTTGCGACTTGCTCTTCAATTGTCGAGACGTGCATGGGTAAAAGCCCCTCTAATCCCAGCTCAGCCCTTTCTTCTTCAGTAAAGGCAGTCCCCTTGTTGTAGAGAGGATCCTCTAAAAGATAGGGGCCCGGGATATCGATGGGCACTTTCTTCATGCGTTCTCTTGCTCAGGTTTGGTGAGTTTTTCGTATTCACGAAAGCCAAATGAGACGCTTATGATCCATAGCAATCCGATCGTGATGGTTGCCCAACTTAGAAGATGAGAAGAGACATAATGGGTCACACCGATAATCAGAATCGAAGCGAGCCCTTTGGAAGTGCGGTAAGCGAAGACATCAATGATGGCTTTCGCACGGAATTTTTGATCGGGTTTTAAGGGAACATAGAGCATTTCTTTGACGATCCCAAATACGGAAAAATCGAGAGATTTTGTCGTGAGAAACATGATTGTGATGACCGCGAAATAAGGAAAAAAGAGGACTACTGAAGCACTCAAAGCGAGAATTCCAGGAACAACATAATGGGACCTGCGAAACCCTACCCACTGGATCAAAGCATAAGCTCCTACGAACTGCAGAGCAGTGGTGAGGGTGTGCATGATCCCTAAAACCCGTCCGGAATACTGAGTACGCACATCCATTTGTGGATAGGTTCTCTCTAAATAGTCGTTGAATTGAAAATCGACAATGGCAACTGTCATTTGCATAAACATGACGATTAGCAGGGCAAAAATTAAAAATCTAGAGCTTTTAATTAACTTGAGTCCATGGAGAAAACCGCCCTCTTTTTCCCTTTCTGGGTTGGGAACATCGCCGCTACAGTATTGGGACATTTTCCAATAAACAAACAAAAGAGAGAGGTAGACAGGGAGAGTGAGATAGATGAGGTTTTCGGAGCCATAACTGACAGCAAAAAATCCAGGAAACGAGGAGCCTAAGATCGATCCAAGTCCCCCTACGCCAAAGAACATTCCATAGAGGTACTTCGCCTGCCCTATCCTGACATTGGAATGAATTACCGACCAGACGAGCTGGAACATGAGCATGACATAGACCTCTTTCCACATAAAGAAAAGGAAGTTCAATGCGGGGAAAACTTTAAAAAGGGCGGCAAACAGCGTATTGACACCGATGATGATCCCAATAAGACAGATAAAAAGGAGCTTCGAGCCCCACTTGGGAATCAACCGATTATAGATCGAAACGAGCAGAAAATTAAACGGGACAATCGCAAGCCAAGCATAAGGGAAAAGGCGGGCACCATAAGACTGAACAAAAAGCGATGTGCTGACAGGGCGAATGATCGAGTATTCACAACAAATGAAAAACGAACAGAGAAGGGCGTAGAACAAGAATGAGCGTTCGCGCCCTGAATAGGTTGCGAATTCATTTCTGACGCTGATAAGTTTTTTTTTTACGTATCCGGACATTATGGGAATTATAACTTAAAGGCGTATTCTGGAGCCAGGTAAAGCCAATTTTTTTTCGTAGGAGGAATGGCGATCTCTGAGTACTGTCCTGCGGAGACAATTTCCGGTTGTTTCTTTGCAAAATCCCAATGGATCTCATGGTCAGAGATGTTAGATTTTTCTTTAAAAGATTCTAGATCTTGCAGGCCGATTTTGGAGGGTAAAGTGATTGCTTGAAACCGCTTTTTCCGATCAAAAAGACAAAGAGCATCGATGTGGCCCGGATGGTTGGGGTCTTTGCGTGCTTTCTCGAGAGCACAGAGCACTTCAGGCTCATTCATCGATAGATAATTTTCCACACTCTCTAAATACCTGGGATCGCCGTATAAAATCTCCATGAAGCGGGCCATATGGAAAGAATAGGCTCTTGCAGATGCGTACTGATAAACGCGTCTCTGCATGAAATGGCGTCCGAGAAGAAGGGCTTCACATGAGGCGACCCCGTTTTCTTCCACTCCAAGCGTGAGTGTCCCCTTTTCATCAGGGGTGACGATCAGCATTTGAATCAGCTGCATGTAGTCAAAAAGCCCATAGCTCAGACCCGTTGCTCTGGCGTCGCGCAAGAGATAATCGATTCGGTCCGATCCAAAAAAATCGGCTGTCACAATTTGCGAGTAAATCCGTTCCCAGGAAGAGAACATCGTTTCGGGGCGCAAGCTGAGCAGCGTTTCCTCTCCAAGGGCAAATTTGATGACATGCTCCATCACAGGCATTCCAGGAAAGATAGTTGCAATCTTCTCCCATACGGGTGCTAATTGAGGCGACTCGATGATTTTTAGCGTCCACTCTTCATGCCCGCCTGGTAAAAGACGACTCTCAGCAACGTGTGAGAAGGGCAAATGCCCCAAATCGTGGCACAAAGCGGCAAAGCGGACCATCTGTCGAAAATAATCCCGATTTTCATCCTGTCCGATTTGATCGAAGATTTGACTGGCGAGATGCATCGCACCCAAAGAATGCTCGAATCGTGTATGCGTCGCGCCTGGATAGACGAGAAAAGAAATCCCGAGCTGGTGGATGTATCGGAGCCGTTGAAACACCTCTGTGTCGATGAGAATGCTTTCCAGGTCATTAAAGTGGATAAATCCATGAACAGGATCGTACATTTTCATATCTAGGTTCTCCGAGGATGGCTTTCTTGAATGTAGGTTTGGGTCACTTCGATAAATTCCGCTTTGCGTTGCAGCTCCTTGATGCTGCGGGCACCGCCATAGGTAAGTCCGCTGCGCAATCCTCCAAGTAGTCGATCAATCAGATCATTGGCACTTCCTGACACAGGAGCCCAAAAATCGATCCCTTCCGCGACCGTTTTGTCCTTCAATCCCCCATAAAAATCGGTTTGAAAGTCCTCACTCGCCTGTCCCCGATATTTGGCCATAGATTCCTTTTTGATCGCAGCGCTTTCATCAGTGCGGGCAAAGAGGTTACCAATCATGACCGTATTGGCCCCCGCAGCAAGTGCAAGAACAACATCTCGACTACTGCGGATGCCTCCATCGGCAATCAATGGAACGCGCAATTTTTCTGCTATCTTGGCACACTCATAAATGGCGCTAAGCTGGGGTACACCAAAACCGGTCACCATGCGCGTTGTGCATGCAGCGCCGGGTCCCACTCCTACTTTGACAGCGTCGGCGCCCGCATTGACCAGATCGTGGTAGGCCATTGCAGTGCAGACATTGCCAGCAATGACATCCTTGTCTGGGTGCGATTTTTTCAACTTTTCAATGTAGTCAAACATCCGATCAGAATGGCCATGAGCCACATCGATACATACGCCTACCGCACCCAAATCGAGCAATTCTTGAGTTTCTTTAAGAGAGCGAATCCCGCAGGAAATAAACGTCTTGCTCTTAAATTTTTTCACCCATTTTTTTTGCGTTTCCATATCTGTGAATCGATGAAAAATTGGCATGCTGCCTGCATCGATTAAAATTTGAGCGAGCTCTTCAGAAATGGCACTATCCATATTCGCACAAATCAAAGGAATGCCGATTTTGAGATTTTTGGTTAACCAAGTCTCAAGAAGAGGTTCTGTCCTCGAGGGAACATTATTAAATTGGGGAACGAGCGCAACATCATCGAATGTGTAACCTTTCCGAAGCATAAAGATTCCTTTTTTGATAACGGTACTGATGATAGGACATATCTATGATTACGGCTAGAATCTTTTAACCTGCGACTGCTGTCCTCTTTTCATGAGCAAAGTAGACGAGTTTTGCAGGAAGGATAGAGGAAAAATAAGCTAACAGTCACGGGTTTCACTCAGGTGAAGCAGACGACAGCGAGAAACTGCTTCCACCTGAGAGGGTGTTTAAAAAAATTTAACAATTCAGTCCTTTAAAACATAGTTTGCTGTGGTAATAGAGAATGCAAAAAAAGCCACCGCACATATAGCTTTTGCGATCATCAAATTTCTTATATCCTTATTCGAAAGAGGATTGTTTCCTAATTTTTCATTAGCATACTGCCCAGCTATAATTCCTGAAGCGAGTGAAATTGCAGTTGATGTGACAATCCACGAACAAAATATAAGTACTGCAAGCATTATCTTCTCATTCTCCTTACGTTCTTCACATTCCAAACCCTTCCACACCGCAGCTTCACCAATTGGAGATACCGGTCGTAGAGAGGGACATCTATTATCTAAAACAAAATCGTAATACGCTTTATACGCCACATTCCCTAATTTATTGTATACTACAGAGGTGAAAAGGAAAGTTAGATTCTGGCCTAAAGTTCCAAATAAACTATAATTAAATACGCTTTTGGGATTCTTAATATTGAGAAATTTTGATGTGCCTGCATCTATCGCACTATTAAGTAGTGCATGTCCTCCTATAGCATAAGCAAGATGGGCTAAATTTCTTGAAAAACTTTCTATCGTAAAAAATGACATAATTACTTCTCCCATGTTTATTTGGAATAAAAACTCTAACTACTCTATCTCTTTTTTGATATTTTTTGCAAGTGTTTTTTTTATTTAAAGCATTTGGGTCTTTTGTGATATTCCTTTGGGTGATAGTATACCGTCATGATTACGGCTACTATTCTGACCAAAAACAGTGAAAAAACCCTTAAAGCGACCCTCGACTCCCTCACCCGATTTCCCGAAGTCATCGTCCTTGACTCAGGCTCGACGGATGACACCTTAAAAATTGCGACGCAATATCCCAACGTCACCATCCACACCTCCCCTTTTTTGGGTTTTGGTCCGATGCATAATTATGCGACAAAACTCAGCTCGCATGACTGGATCTTATCCATTGATAGTGATGAAATCCTCACCCCGGAGCTCATCGACGAAATCCTCTCCCTCACCCTCGATCCCGAGAACCTCTACAAAATTGACAGGCACAACTTTTACAATGGGAAACGGATCAAGTGGTGTGGAGGATGGCATCCCGATTTTGTCTCTCGTCTCTATCACCGGAAAAAAACACGGTTCAGTGAAGATCTCGTCCACGAAAAAGTGGTGGAAAAGGGGCTGAAAGTGATTTCCCTGAAAAAGCCTCTGCATCATACGCCCTATCAAGAAATCGGCGATTTTCTAGACAAAATGCAGCTCTATACGCGGCTATTTGCCGAGCAAAGAGCAAATGAAACAGGATCGGTTTGGCAAGCCCTTTTTCATGGCTGGGGAGCTTTTATCAAAAGCTACATTTTCAAACGGGGCATTTTCGGCGGAAAAGAAGGCTTCATCATCTCTATGTACAACGGCCACACCGCCTTCTACAAGTACTTGCGCATAGCGCTTAACGATGATGTTTCCTGAGATAGGCAGACATTGCAAGAAATACCGTTGTGAAAAACGTTGTCGATATAGAACCAGAAATGTTTGCAATGGCTTTGCTTGTCATATCTAGTCTTAATGTGACTGGTGGAAGGTTAATTGTTAGAAGGAAGACAGCTCCTGCAAGCACTCCTATTGCAGTCCCTGCTTGAATGCGTCCGATTAATTTTTTCGAATAGGGATATAAAGCGGTGGAGCTTGAGAAATCTTCTCGTGGATGATGCTTGGTTTTGTACAAAAAAGTCAATCCGGCTGTGGTGAAACATAGAATAAGGATATTCGAACCTACACCGGTCACTATTGCTTTGGCAGTGAAATTCATTTGTTTCTTATATAATGTTCCAATAAAGAGTCCCCCGAGGTCCATCATGGCACCAGATACAGCCGCAATCTTGACACATCTGCAAGCTTCTTTAGACCATGGCATTGTTGCAGTTTGAACATTCATCTTTTTCTCCTCTTTAGGCGACTTTGAGAATAACTTTGGAGCGATTTTTAGCAACTTGAATCAGTGGCATCATTCCTTCTCTTGGATTTGGTGCAAGTGTTCCATTTGTGTTGAGTCCATATGCCCCAAATGATTGAGGATGGAGTCCCATATCCCATTCAGCATTTTCACAGAATGACCAGTAATGGTAGCCGCGAAGATTTTCGACTCCAATTTTCTGCTGGGCGCGGTAAGTGGCGTAAAGAGCGCGCGCGAGATAGCGCTCTCTTTGCTTGGGGTCGTGAGTGGAGATCCCATTTTCTGTAATGATGATGGGGACTTTGAATGCGTCATAAACCTCAAGGCTTGCCTCATAGAGTCCCTCGGGATCTTCGCGAAACGGCATGGCAGTCATCGGTTCGTGATAAGAGGTCGAGCCTGTCAATCCAATCACAGGGCGCGTATAATATTGCAATCCCACAAAATCGGTTTTGGGGTTGAGCCCTTCTTCACGAATATGGGCACATAGAGGAATTTTGTAGCTAAAAATTCCTGTTTTGAAAAAACGTAAAGTGGTGTCATTCACAAGGCGATTGATGTAACGCACCGTGGGTTGAAGTAGAGGATTAGTCGCTATCATTGCGAGGCGCTGGTGAACGATTCCAATCTGGACTCTCGGATTGAGTGCCTTGAGCTTTTCATAAGCAATGCAATTGGCTTTTAAAGCTCCCTTAAGAAATTGTCCCGCTTTATTGAAACGACAAATGTACCCAGGTGAAAATGCACCTCGAACATAGCGGGAAAACGCTTCGACTGCAGGCTCATTGATTGTACAAATGTGCTCTACAAGGGGTTTGGACTTATACTCCTGTGTAAGAGGCAAGAACACTTTTTCAGCAAATCGGATAAAATGCTCAATATTTTCCTCTTTTTCAAAACTACCCTTTTTATGGAACCAGTCAGGCTCAGAAAAATGATGAAGAGTGACCATGGGAGCAATGCCATTTTTGCGCAATGCCTTGCAAAAATTGACATAGACCTGAAGCTTGGTCTCGTCAAAGACCCCTTCTTTAGGTTCGATTTGGCTCCATTCGATAGAAAACCGATAGGAATTCAATCCAAGTTTTTTGAGACGGTTAATGATTTGATTTCTTCCTTCGTCAGATTGGTAGAGCTGGAAAAGATCAGCACTTTTGCCAGAGCGGTTATTTTCACGAACCACCTTTTTTTCCCATTTTGCCCATTGAGAATCTGGACAATTTACTGCGCCCGAATCTTGATAGGTACAAGTCGCCGTCCCAAAAAGAAAATCTGAATCAAAAGAAACTTCAGACTGCCTTAGTTCTTTCCATTTGCGCGAATCGTCTAGGATTGCTGTAAAGTCTTTATTGGGATCACGCTTATCTCTGGAGAAAAATGAAGCTGCGTAAGAGAAGACTTTTCCAATGCTATCCAAAGCCAAAGTCACAAGGCCAGCAGGAAAATAGATCATTGCTGGTAGATAGTGGAAGATCCTCCATTCTTTGGAGTCTTTGCGAAGAGGAACAAGACTCTCTTCGAGAGCTTCCCATGTTCTTATATTGAGTGCATTGACACCTAAAATCATAGCGAGGGATGTTAAACAAAAAACGGATTATTTAGCAACAAATCGAACGGCGTTATAGATCACCGTGTCGGAATACATGATCCAAGAATGACCTGAGAAATGGGTCATGTGTTTGTGAGGAGTGGAAAGACACGATTCTTCAACGCCCACCTTCCCATCGTTCTTTCCCTTTGCGAGTGGGTTCCAGCCGAAAGTGCCTGAAATCACCAACACCTCTTTTGTTTCGGGAAATTGCCCCACATAGTCGAAGTTCTCACTGTATAGGATCTGCCTACCCGCTTTCACTCCCAATGCCTTTCGTGCTGGAGCAACATGGCCCAAAAACCGTCCAAATTCTGCCCCTTGATTGGGCGGAGCCAACAGAACAGCCTTTCCTATTTTCGCTTCTTCTGGGCAGTCGGGATGATTGAGTGCACATCTGACAATAATGCCCCCAAGGCTATGCGTGACAAAATGAATCGGTTCTCCAGGGTTCTTCTTGGCAATCTTATTCAAGTCCTTCACGAGTGCTTGGGCATGCTCTTGAATCGTTTTATCTCGACTTGGGTATCCCCAATTTTCAACCGCGTAGCCATCACTCTTGAAGGCAGTTGCTATTTTCTTCATCGAGGCCGGTTTGCGCATAAACCCATGCAAGCAAAATACCGTTTCCGATGAGAAAACAGCACATTGAAAAAATAAAATAAAAATTAAGCTTTTCCACCACATAATAGGGGCATTATAGAGCATGCCAATGGAAAGATCCATGGTTTAAAAACCAAGGTATTGTACAACTTTATCTTAAAAAGAGATTAGATTATCCAGATTCTCTTGTGTAATTGAAGGCTTTTAAGATTTCTTTGGCCGCTTTGAGAATTTTTTTCCATTCGGAACTTTTTTGGTCATTATACAAGCCTTCATAATCTTGATAAAATGGTTCAAAATGACTGTAGAATTTCAACATTGCTTGTAATTGTTTTTTGTTAAGGTTTAAAGGATTATAAATATGTAAACAATCTTCGCAATCATCGCATAGAGAATTCAAAAATTGATCAAATTCTCCATGGTGATCTCTCTCTCTCTTAATCCAATTTTTTTCCTGATATTTTTCATCAAAGATATGAGGAAGATTTTTAAGGAAATTTTCCAATGGCTCTCTATCTTTAGACATAGTTAATTTCCCTTATAAATATATTCATTAAATGGAATGTGAGCCGAAGGATCTGAACTAGGTATGTAATTCCCAAACTTATCAACAGCCTGGCCATGTATTTTCTGAATAACATAGGGTTGTTGTTGGTAAAGGAACGGGCTGTGTGGCTTTCCGGGCATCACTCTTATAGATATATGTTCATTTTCTGGATGAACATATTTAATGCCTACTCCTTTGTTTGAAATTTTTACTCGAAAATTTTCTGGAATTCCTTTAGGTCTAGGAAAAGTTCGAATTCCAGCTTCATGTATGAGCTCTCTAATCTGCGATTCTGCCATATATTTACCTAGATAGGGCTTTACAACATCTTCTGCGCGTTTGAATACTTGATAGGATTCCTGCAGTGCGGGCTTACAGACTAAGTTTTCAAAAGTGTTGCCGATAGTTTTTTCTAGGCTTGCAGACTTTTCTAGCTGTGCGATTTCACGAGCTGTGAATCCCAAATCTTCGGCAAGAACCACTGTTTCTTTTCCCACTTCTACAATTTCTCTAAACTTTGAAGTATTTAATCCCTTGGAAAACTTCCCGGGTGGCGGAAGGAGGCCAATGGTAAAATCATTCATGGGGTTATGGGCTTTGGCGTCAGCAGTGTATTGTTCAGCTTGGTCTGTTGAAAAGACCTGATCAATTAATTGATGGCCTTTGGCATCTAAATTATCATGATTTACCGTTGGACTTCTCATGAATGGATTTTCGGTCGATGGAAGCATGTTTTCAGGTAAAAATCGAGAACCTAGGCTTTTGAGCTCTTCACCTAGTTGTGGAATAGCGGAAGCAACTTCAGAAATCCCGTCTAGAGTTTCATGAGCGAGAATAGAGCCGAGATTTCTGGCTTTTTCTCCAAAGGTAGGGTCCCGATAGACGTCGGTACTCTGTATGATGACATCCTCTGCTGCAAATTCCTTGAAAGAAGCAACGTGCTCGTCAATTGCTGCTTTCAAAGTAGGCGCTTCATTTATGATTTCATGAGGGGAAGAGGGCTCTTTCGGTACAGGTTTATTGCCAGAACCAGATGATGCAGCAGCTCCTGCAGCTCCTGCAGCGGCAGCTGCTGCACCTGCTGAACACGTGGCTACAACAGCTACAACGATAACAGCTGTTGCAACGACAACGGCAGCTCCGATGAGGATCTCTTTTTTGTGCTTTTTGGCGAATTTCTTGGTTTTTTCCCAATTCTTTTTAATCCAGCTTTTGCAAAGGATGACCTCACCATAATCGTCTGTGATCACGATGTAGTCTTCATTGCCAGAAGTGAAAGCAAATTCGAAATAACTGTCGTTTTGATGAAGCAGTGCCGCAATGTCATTTTCTAAATCTGAGGACTCATCAGAA
>JAAKFB010000110.1 GCA_011065235.1 Chlamydiota bacterium
TTTGTCAAAACTGTGGAAGCCTTCAGCACAGCGACTTAAATGCTAGTCGAAATCTTCTGAGGCTCGGTCTATCTGCCGATAGATCGACCGGTGCTGTAAACCACCGGCATGTTGCCGCCTAAGTGCGGACAATAAAGCTTTCGCCTTTAGGCGAGAGTTGTTTACTTTTCTAGTAACACCGCATTTTTCTTTTGCCAATACAAGTAGACCTCATCATCGTAGTCGATGTCTTCGTGAGGGAAATGTTCTTCGTTTTGCTCAAAGACTTGCACTTTCATTTTGTTCTTTAAAATCACGTTGTATTGGGTGGAGCGTCCGTGGTAGACAATCGAGTGGACAATCCCCTTGAGTTGATTGGAAAAATTTTTCGCTTCTTGTTTTGAGATCAATATTTTCTCTGGACGGATGCTCATGACGAGATCATAACCTTCTTGCATCCACTCTTTTTTCTTGGGAATGTAGATTTTGAAACGGCCAAGATCGGGAATTTCGATTTCGGGTTCTGAGTCAAGCTCGCGTAATTTGCCATACCAGATATTGGTTGTTCCTACAAACCGGGCGACGAATGAAGAGTGGGGGAATTCATAAATTTCCTTAGGCGTTCCGATCTGCTCAATTTCTCCATGGTGGTTCATGATCGCCATCTGGTCGGCGACAGTGAGGGCTTCAAATTGATCGTGGGTGACATAGATAAACGTCGTTTCCAATTTGTCTTGCCATTCGATTAGTTCGAGAAGCATTTTTTCGCGGAGTTTGAAGTCGAGAGCTGCGAGTGGCTCGTCGAGGAGAAGAACATCGGGTTCATTGACGATCGTTCGTGCCAGGGCAACGCGCTGCTGCTGACCGCCAGACAGCTGGCTTGGAAGTTTATAGATATGGGCTTCGAGGTGGAAGGCCTCTAAAATTTTAAAGACTTTTTGGTTGATGAGCTCCTTGGGGATCCGTTTGATGCGGAGGCTATAGGCTACATTTTCAAAGACATTGAGATGGGGGAAAAGAGCGTAATTTTGAAAAACGATATTGATAGGGCGCTCATGGATGGGTTTGCGAGTGATGTCATCGTCGCCGAGGTAAATTTTTCCTTCATCAACGGTGTCGAGACCGGCGATCAAACGCAAGAGGGTCGTTTTCCCACATCCGCTGGGCCCTAAGAGGGCAAAAAACTTCCCGCCGGGGATCATCAGGTTGGTTTTGGGTAAAATGACCTGGCCATGGATCGCTTTGGATAAGTCTTCAATTTTGATGTTGCGCATAGCAGAACATTGTACATAACTCGCATATTTTCCTGGAACTAATCCCTGTTTTTTAGTAAAACTTTTAACTTTGAGAACAGGAAATGGGATAGCCTCATGCAAAAAAGAAAACTTGTCATCATCGGGTCGGGGCCTGCGGGCCATACAGCTGCGATTTATGCATCGCGCGCAAATCTCGAACCGCTTCTGTACGAAGGATTTTATTCGGGGACAGCGGGAGGCCAACTCATGACGACCACCGACGTCGAAAATTACCCCGGTTTTCCCGAGGGGATCCAAGGACCCGAATTGATGATCCGTTGCCGGAGCCAAGCTGAGCGTTTTGGTACAGAAATTTTGACAGAAGACGTCAATAAGATTGACCTTTCCTCTCATCCTTTCAAGGTGATAGGCAGTAAGACAGAAGTGATGGCAGATAGCCTCATCATTGCGACAGGGGCGACAGCCAAACGCCTCGACGTGGAGGGAACGCGCGATGGAGAATTTTGGCAAAAAGGGGTCACGGCGTGTGCGGTCTGCGATGGGGCAGCACCTATCTTTCGAGAGAAAGACCTCTTTGTGATTGGAGGGGGAGATAGCGCCTGTGAAGAGGCCATTTTCCTCACAAAATACGGTTCCAAAGTCTATTTGGTGCACAGACGAGATGAATTGCGCGCTTCAAAAATCATGGGAGAGAGGGCCATCAAGCATCCTAAAATCGAAGTTCTTTGGGATCAAGAAATTACTATAGTCGAAGGAGATGATGTAGTCCGCTCTGTCACCATCAAAAATGTAAAAACAGGTGCAGAGGAAAAGCGGGATGCAGGGGGAGTCTTTTTTGCAATCGGCTTCAATCCCAACACCGCGTTTTTAGATGGCCAGCTTGAGCTAGAAGAGAATAAATATCTCAAAGTGGCACCTGGAGCTACAACGACGAGTGTGGAAGGAGTCTTTGCCGCAGGAGATGTCTATGATCATGTCTATCGCCAGGCAGTCTCTGCAGCGGGAAGTGGATGCATGGCAGCTCTAGATGCCGAGCGGTGGCTCAGTGCTAAAGGACTCATCGATTGAAGAAAACCCTCTTTGCTTTGCTACTAATTCCTCAATTTTGCTTCGCAGTGCAAGAAAAGCCCTGGTACGGGGATTTTTGTGAATTTCATTTTCGTCCCCAATATAATTACAATTTTTTCAATGATGTCGATAATGGCATTCCCCAACTCAATAGCACCTTTCACACCCATGTGCTAGCAGGTACACTAGAGGTCACGATTCCCGAATGCTGGAACTGGGAACTTGAGCTCGAATTTGCCGATACCAGTTCAGTATCTTGGGGCTACCGGAGCTTTGCCTTGCAAGTCCGTCGGCTGTGGCTCGACGACATCTGTGGGGACCCGGTGAGTCTCTCGACAGGGTTTGTCTACCGCGACGCCTCATCGCGCATGCGAGATGCGCTGAGCACCCCCTATCATGCACGGGCGAACTTTGAAGTGCACACTGCTGTTGGCAAAGAGTGGAGCCATAGATGCTATTGGGTCTTTCGCACATTCGGCGTCGTGGCAATCGGGCAGGGGACAGAGGGCTTTCCTTGGCTTCGCGGAGATCTCTATTTTTTATTCAATTATCAAGACTGTCACCAATTTCGTCTTTACGGGCAGAGCTACTTTGGCTTGGGCAATCGCGATACAGTGCGCATCGATGATTTTGATGGCTGGGCCAAAATTGCCCATCACAGCATCGATTTAGGAGCGAGCTATCGCTACCAATTTGGGTGCTATGGGAATTTACGGTTTGATTATTTGTACAGAGTATATGCCCACAGCTACCCCGAGCACGTGAACTTCTTCATCTTCACGTACGACTTTCCTTTTTCTTTGTTTTAACCACAGAGAGCACAGAGGACACAGAGATTTTTGAAAAAAAACTTCTGAGTGTCCTACGTGGAGGAAAAAGATGGCTTTTATTGGAGGTGGAATGAATTCAGAGAAGGTCTCTAATAGTGACGAGAATTTTGATGCGCCCGCCCTGGTTATTCTCCTAATTTTTTTCTCAGTTCTTCATATGAAATTTCAGAAAAAAAAAGAAGCATGTCTCCCATTTTAATATCTAAAAATGCATGAAAAAGATCTGTTATTTTTTCATCGTGTGCATTTAAATTCGGAATTATTGCCTCTGGAATAGGAATGCACCCGAGCAAGGCCATTCTAGATTTTACAAATTGAAGGTTTAAACCTGTACATTGTTTCATCTTATTTATATAAAATTTTAGTATCATATCAATATTTGGCTTGATCTTGAGCGCTTCAAAAATTTGCTGATAAATAGAATCAGCAATAGCATTAAAAATTTTAACAAGGTTTCCGCGAGATTTAGTGTCAAGCGGTTCTGGACCTTCTTTATCAGCGGAATTTATAGCTAATCGCATTTTATTTAAATTAAATGTTAATTCATCCAAATTGCTATTTGTGTTTAAAATGTCTTTTTTAAATAAAAAATCAAAACAGTTATTTTGTTTTATAATAGATTTAAGATAACGGTCAGTTAATTCATAAAATAAATCAATATTTGGAAAGATTCTATCACTAATAGTTTTAGCTAATTCATATCCACGAGGGGAAAATGCACAGTTTATATGAACTACAGAGGGGTTGGGATTAAAAGGTGATATTCTATCAGTTAATTCCCTCAGTGCAAGCTGCCCAAATGAATTACGAACCTCGCATGAATAACCAGGCAGTTTAAAATTACCCATGCTAACTGGTGCATCCGGAACATCTTCGTACACATCCAATCTAATAAACTGACTTATCCTTCCGGAATCTTTTTCTCGATAAATATCTAAAAATTTCGTTTGTTCTAATTGAGATTTAATAAAGTTAACTCCTAACTCTCTGCCCCAAAACGCATGCTTTGTTAGTTCATTGAGTTCTCCAGCTAAAACAGGAATAAGAGATGGAAAATTTTTTGTTGGCCAAATAATACGCTCTCTAGTAGATCTAGAATACTCACTAAACTCTATAGAACTATTGGATCTTAACCCAGTTAGAAACATTTTAAATTTTCTTTGGTAAAAAGTGCATGAAATTGATTCTTGTTTTCAGTATGTATAGGAGATCTTCTCTGGATTCATTCCTCCACCAATAAGAGCCATCTTTTTCACTACGAGAAGCTCTTCAAGCTCAATTTGAGTTTGCTCGATTTTTCATAGAGCTCCTAGAGAAAAATCTTGACTTTTGGCAGCAAAAGCAATTCACATGCACACTCTTGTACTACTTAAAAAATTGCAAATCAAAATAAAACTTTAGAAAGACCTTCAAGACCATTTTGTTTTTCCTGATCTAAGTTTAAATAAGAAGAGAATACTCCTGTTTGCAATGTAGTAATAAAATCACTGGCAGGAACATTAGAAGATAAATCTCTTGCCAATTCCTCCATTATTAAACCTATATCTTCTCTATGAGAGGATTCAGGCTCTTTAACAACAACTAGCTTTTTCTTTCTTAAATTAAACATGGTTACACAACTTTTTGCTATTGGAATAATTTGACCGGGAGTTGCAGTTAAAATAAAAAAACTAACTGCTGCCTGAACGGGAACCTGTCCAGTAACTCCCAATAAAAGCACCGTCATGCCTGATGAAACAAGTCCTGTGCTTACGGTACCGTAAAGGAGTTTTTTCCTTTTTTGGTAGAGATGGAAAGTAATATCTGTTTTTAAATCCGATACGCTTGATTGTACATGAGATATTTTTTTTTCTTTTAAAGCTGAAATGTTTTTCTGGCATATTACAAGATCTAGAGTAGTAGAGAGAAAATCGTAGATATTTTTAGTTAAAATTAGAGCTAGTGCTGGAATCGCAGTATCCTCAGAACCTTTTATTCCCGCAGTTGTAAAAGTTGGAGAACTAGAAATAAGTCCTGTTCCCAATAGTTGAAAACCCCCATTTAGTATATTCACAGCCGAAGCAAGTGCGGTATGGGAAAGCCTTAAAAATCTCACATTGTTAATGGAATTAATTGAATTTTTCATCGGCGTAGGAATATCTTTTTTTTGCACAATTCTTCTGAAATTCCAAGTATTTCTTCCTGACAAACCAGATAATATCATCAAAGCAAGTCCTGTTACTATTATAGAGAAAGAATTAATTATATTAATTTCATTGCTCTTATAAGTAACTCCATTTGCACTATCTCCTCCATGGTTTTGTACGCTTGAAAAATATATAATAAACAAGACAGAGTAGAATATTTTATTGGCAACACTCAATAAAGTATAAGGAAGAAACTCATTAATATTTTCCTCTCCAGCTACCTTATTACAATCTTTCAAAACATTGAAAAATATGAGTCTATCAGGGTCGAAATTTTCATCACTTGAATGTTCTAAAGATAATAACGGAGCTGTTTCTCCAACACTTGCAGTACCATTCATGAATATTCCCCCTTAGTAATAATTATTCTATGCATTTCTCTTGTATTTGGGTAAAAATCTGGAACTGCATAATGGCTTGTACAGCTATTATCCATTATCAATAGATCCCCTATTTTCCAAGAATGTCTATAAACAAACTCTGGTCGGCCTGATCTATTAGACCTGCCTATTGTACTAATGCCGCCACGCTGAAATGTGTTTAGATTCCACTGCTTAGTTGCGGATATATCCCTGGTATTAGTTGTATATCCAATATTGCCAGTTCTGTAACCCTCTATTTTATCCGTATCGTAAGCGTCATCTGGTGAAATTTGTAACAGTGGATAAAATGTCTCTTGCCCGGCAGTAGTCGTGTCAATAAAGTTGGCACTACGTATGTATTTAGTATTAGTAGGAAGCGGAAAGTTATCTACCTTATTAGTAACATCAGCCGTTACAAAGGTATGCTCCCATAGTTCCTCATCGTATATCCCAGGTATGTTGTGTCCTATTAATTCAATAGCGGAATTAATCGCCAAGTCAATAACATCATTA
>JAAKFB010000111.1 GCA_011065235.1 Chlamydiota bacterium
GATTCATCTCTCGATGATTTTCCCTTGTAGATATTGCAGGAATATCTACTGCGGAAAAATCCTCAAGATCTGAACCGTTTTCCTGCTCGAGGATTGTCAGGTTATTTCTTTACGGGCCCTAAGGTCTCTAAACATCCCAATTTGTCGTCTCAATTCTCGGTATTTTGCAACCTCTCTCTCCCATTTTGCTCTCTCTTGATCGAGGTGAGGAAAATAGCGAATGAGCAAGTGATCGAGAGCGCTATCGATCCCTTCTAAAAGACAACCATAGGCCAATTCTTCTTCCAAATCCGCTTGATACAAAACGAGCTTGCCACTGCTTAGCTTTTTCTCTAATTCTTGCAAGATTGCAACGCAGAGGGCATCGGCGCGCTTAAGAGAATTTCCCAAATCAACCAAAAGTCCAGATAATTGATTCTGATCCAATTCCATTGGAGACTCCTGAATCCACTGGTGAATCTCCCCAGAGAGATCCCGTGTTTTTGTCCCCTTCAAACTTTTGGAAAGGGTCACATTTTTGATCCCCTTGAAACCGATTCCTCCCTCTGAGGCATTGAGAAAAGAGACTTTTGGATGATTTTTCGCAAAAGCGCTGATGCATTCGGATTCCATCACCCATTTGAGAAGAGTCTCCACCTTTTCCCCATAGATGTCGTGGCGGCTTAAGACCTTTTCAAGGGCGCGGGGATCTTCTCGATCCGATACATCGGCATCGATCCCGCCTGCATAGCGGACTCCGCCGCTATAGGCAAGATCTACTCCCGTCAAAATAATTGGATTGCACCCCAAGGCAAATGCATAACTGATTGCAAGCGTCGTCACAGAAAACGCCTCAGACCCGAGATCGGGACCCACAGGCTCCTGATCCATTCCCAATTGCTTTTCAAGCCAGTTTTCAACAAGCCCTCCCGTGTCCGTCTTGAGATATCCAAAAGGACCATTTGCTGTTGCAAAAACATTGCGATGCAACCTCGGTGCAAAGAGAAATGGCCCTTCAAAATAGAGAGCTTGGCTGAGCCTGTCCCACTCCTCTTCATTGGGATCCAAAGCGATCGCAAAGTGGGGGCGCACTCCCTGCTTGGAAAGAGCAGTGATTGCCGATCCTCCGGCAAAAATGAGCGCCTGATCTCCTGTATTTTTCAGCGTCGAGAGTGATTTTTCAAGAGAGGGGCCTGCTCCACAGATAATTGCAGGCACATTTTTAAACGACCCTCTCGCATCAAAACACATGGATAGACGCTGAAAATTTGAGAGGACATTTTCGACGATTTGATGACTGTAGAGCACATCCGAGTACAAAGCAGATAATGCGGCAGATTTTCTCTGCAGGCCAAGAACATCAAAAGACTTCCCTTCAAAGATGGCAAGACGGTCTGTTGGAAATTGCCCCGCCAATACTTCAATCGGATCTTCCTTTGCATAGTGCAAATGTATCTGGGGATTTTCAATCAAGGAGCGATCAGAAAAAGCGGCAAATGCTCCAAGATCCTCTTCTATAAAAACAAGAGCCCGCTCTTTTTTTTCCTTTAGCCACATGCTAACGGATTTTGGCAGGGCAAAGCCGATCAGCCCAATAACGTACAACACATCCACTTGCTCGAGATTCTGGCATTTTAGCCAAGTCTCAAACGGTTTTGAATCTGTCGAAAGCTCCACTTTTTCATGGGGGAAAAATGAGAGAAAAAATCCAATGTCAGGATAGCGATCTTTCAAAATCTCCAATTAGATTCCCCTCTTCATCATAAAATTCATCAACTTGTTTTTTGCCATGGGAAAAAACAGTGAGGCGCTTCACTATCCCATCGGGCCAAAACAGCTTTGTTTCCCCATCGAAAACGCCCTTATCAAAATGGATGAGCGTTTTGAGTGATCCATCTAGATAGAAATATTCTTGAGCGAGATGGAAAACCCCATCAACATATCGCTCCAAGCTATAAAGTTGCCCAGTTGGGTAATAACGACGCACCTTGCCGATTTTTGTTCCTTCATAATACCACGTCTGGGATAGCAGTTGCCCCGATTTGCTGTAAAAAAACGAAGGCCCATGCAATTTTTCACCCTTTCGGTAGGCCTCATAACGCAATTCGCCCGTGGGGAAATCCTCTTTTTCCAAAAATTCCAGATCTCCTTTTAAATCGATGTTCAATTCCTCGTCCTCAATCCAAAATTCTCGCTCTGTGGTCTCATATTTTTCTTGCGTCATCGCAAATCCCCTTCATAAATAGCCATTGATTTAGACCCATTCCGTATACCTTGGGAATCTCCTTTGGAATCTGTCTTGCAAAGACATGTTTCCAGACATCCCAAATGGGGCGCAAGAATCTCACGTAGGCCATTTCTTTTTCAATTTCTAATTCCAAAAGAGCATATTCCCCATTTTTCTCAACTGGGTTGGGGTAGATCTGTTCCAATAACGCAAGCATTTTCTCACAAAGCTCACCTACCTTTTCAAAACTCTGTCCGAAGTTTTCTCTTTGCATTCCCTTTTCCAAGTTCAAAACAGCGCTGTAGACCTCTCCCTGCAGATCCAATTGCCTTTCAAATGAAACTTCATGTAGCGGCTTCTTCTCAAATCCCGCTATCTCCATTCCGCAAGACGCATTGATCCACTCCACTTCCGGATGCAGCTTCGCGAAATGCGAGAGCCAATCGGCAGCAAAAATCCAATCCCGGCGCGTGAAAAGTCCCCCCTCAATTGGGACCAATTCTCCCTCTTCGGGCCGCTCGAAGTCTCCTGCATAATGCTTGTCCTTGCTTTGAGCCAAATCAACACCCACCAAAATAATCGGATTGCATCCGAGATGACAGGCAAGTGCTGCCTGAAACGTCGACACATTCCATCCCCCATCAAACATCTCTTTTTCAAGAAAATCATTCCGACTACCGGGAATCCACAGAAGAGGCCCCTGCGCCTGCTCAAGGACAGTTGGATGGACGCGATTTTGGAAAAAAAGAGGCATTGCATGCGCGCCATTTTCGAAATATCTCTTCGACGGCGGATGAGGATCGATCAAAGCTCCAAAATGCGGCTGAATCGAAAACTGCGACAAACTACTCAGCGCTGTGCCTCCAGCAAAGATAAGAGCTCTATCCTTTAACGTCCGCAGATAGGGCGCTTCCATTTCAAGTGACGCTCCCGCACCACAAATCACCGCTGGAACCCCCTTGAAAGCCCCAAAAAGATCTCGTCCATCGCTCGCATTAGAAAAACAGGAACTATTTCTCAAAAAATTTGTCAACAAATCGATGCCGCGATGTTGAAAATCGGATGCAACTAGATGAATCCCCTCTTGCAAAAAAGCCATCTTTGCAAAAAGAGCCTCCATTTTTTCCAGATTCTTGGCTCCATTTCCCGGCACTTTCCAATACTCAAAAGTCAAAAAAACAAATTCCCAAGCAATTTGTTTCAAAGCCTCTTCATTTTCCCCATTGCATAGACGGATCCGTTCATGTTCTGACCCCCTCATCAGCGCCTTTTCGTCATCTTCGATAACGACAACGAAGCGCGCGTCCTCCTCATTCAGCCAGTGTTTCAATTCTTCCAAAAGCTCTCCCTCGGGAAAACCATAGACACACAGTACATCAGCTACTGGCAGGGTGACTTGCATATGTTCTCCAAAAGTTGAGAGTAGGGTGGCAAAAAAGAAAGGGACTGCGGGTGGATAAGTTCCACCAGATTTTCCCCAGAAAGAGCGACATAAAGAGCTCCCACAAAATGATTATATCCTAGAACCTGATCTTTGGCCCCCTCATTCCATCTTCCCTCTTTGCATTCAATTAAAAGAAGAGGATATAGGGGGTACTCGGGGTGAATTCCTTTTGCAAAACAGACAACATCGGCTCGCCTTTTGGGCAACCCTGCCGTACCCCTCAAATGGGGCAACTCTGAGAGTTCCTTTTCGATCGCTAAAAGCTCTTTGGGGAATCCCAACTGAGTTATCATCACTTGCAAGAGCTTTTGCCGCACAATTTCTTCAGGAGTGGCCGAGACAAAACACTGCCTAATAGGATCAAACAGGCTACCCTTCCGCTTGGATGACACCATAATGCTCATCTTCACGTCGATAGATCAGCTTCAGCTTCTTGTCAGTTTCATCACGAAAAAGCATGAAAGAATCTTGAGAGAGCTCCATCTTCATGATCGCTTCTTCCGTGGACAAGATTTTCAATATCTGCGTCTCATTGGCAATCACCTTATGGGGCATCCAATTTTTGAGATTTTCGGAGTCAATTTCCTCATTGACCTCTTCCGTCTCATCCTTTGGAGGATGGTGATACACATTCACCGACATATCGACAAGATTCATCGGTTTTCTGTGATAGTCTTGAATTTTCCCTTTCCATTTTCTGAAAAGCCGTTGCAATTTTTGAATAGCGCGATCGATCGAAGCGTACATATCGGTACTTCTCGCCTCGACCTTCACCTTAAAATGATTGAAATGACACGTGATGACACAGACATGTTCCACCTTTTGAATTTCCAAGGTGACATGCACGTCCATGATATGGTTGTGAAACCGCTCAATTTTCGTCAGCTTGTCCCACACATGCTTGCGCATCGGATCTGTTAACTGAAAATTTTTCCCAATGATATAGATATTGTATCCAAGAGCTTCTTCCTCTGCGAATTTTTCTTTATCAACCATTATTTTCCTCACCATTCAATCAGAGTTCCAATATTAGCGCATTTTTCTTCGATATGCAATATTATGATCTTGGCTTTGCAACTTTTTGGGACTGAAGGCCTCGAGATATTTACCCTCGGAGCGATTTATTTAAACAGGAAGGGGTTAAAAACCCCTTCCTGTTTAAATAAATCGCTAGTTCGACCATCGGTCGAACGCCCCAGGGAAAATAGACGAGGCAAGCAGTCTCAAAAAGTTACAAAGTCGAGATGATATAATCCGCACCGAACAGGACTCGAACCTGTAACCACCTGGTCCGAAGCCAGGTACTCTATCCAATTGAGCTATCGGTGCAGAGGTACTAAGATACCATAGAGAACGATTTAATGCCATCCGAAGAAAAGCACGAAGGACTCGTTTTACGCAGCCTCGATTACAAAGACCGCCAAAAAATCATTACCCTATTTACTCCCACTTGCGGAATCATCAGCCTCATCGTCAAAGGCATTACCCGTAAAAAAACGCACCTACTCACCCTCACCTCACCTTTCACTCAAGCAGAATACCATTTCAGCATCCGTCGCTCCGATCTCTACACCTTTCGCGATGGGACCCTGCTCAACACTCACCACACCCTGCGCCAATCCCTTTCCACCATCGAGGGCGCAAGCGTCCTTGCAAAGGCCCTGCTCACCTCGCAACTGCCCGGCAAGCCCGCGCCCGCGCTCTACCGCCTCACCCTCACCTATCTCAAACACCTCCCCGCATTCACCGATCCCACATCGTTGACCACATCCTTCCATCTCAAACTCCTCAAGCACGACGGTCACCTCACACCCGACAATCCCGAGTCTCCTTTTACTCCACAAGAATGGGCCCTCGTCACCACCCTCACAGAAACACGCAGCATCGATACTCTGATGGAGATGTCGGTGCCTTTGGATCTAAGCCAAAAAGTTCAACTAATGTTTAAAGAAAAAATATAACCACAATTATCTCTTGCAGGGATTTCTACGTTGAGATTATGATGTTTTGCTTATGCGGAAGTGGCGAAATTGGTAGACGCGCTACCTTGAGGGGGTAGTGAGGGAAACCTTTTGGGGGTTCGAGTCCCCCCTTTCGCAAAGCGAAAGAGCAATCCAATAGTTTGGATTGCGTGGGGGACTCGAAGGGCTGAGGCCTATCTGAGCGGAGCGAAGATGACGAAGCCCCGGCCCCGGAGTGACAGGAGACGTTAGTCCCTGCCGAGGGGCGAGCCGACTACCTAAGAGCTTACTAAATTTGTCTCGGGCTTGTTGTAAGGACAATCCAATAGTTTGGATTGCGTGGGGGACTCGAAGGGCTGAGGCCTATCTGAGCGCAGCGAAGATGACGAAGCCCCGGCCCCGGAGTGACAGTAGACGTTAGTCCCTGCCGAGGTGCGAGCCG